>JAJFUG010000211.1 GCA_021372515.1 bacterium | reverse complement strand
GAAGTCTGGCGGATGGGTAGGATGGGGGGGCGTTCATGAGAATCGCCATTATAATTGAAGGAAGAACCGAAAAGGCTTTTCTGCCCTATCTTCGCAAATACTTGCTTGGAAAACTGACTGACAGAATGCCGAACCTTGATCCAGTTCCTTACAATGGGCGGATTCCGAAGAAAGAGGAATTAAAAAGAAGAGTGGACAACCTCTTAAATGACCGGCGCAGTCCAGCAGACCATGTGATCGCCCTGACAGACGTATATACAGGCAGTCGCCCACCTGAGTTTCAAAATGCAGATGAAGCTAAACGGTTGATGAATACTTGGGTAGGAGATGAGTCACGATTTCACCCGCATGCAGCTCAGTACGAATTCGAAGCCTGGCTGTTGCCGTATTGGGATACAATTAAGCGCTTGGCTGATCACAATAAATCCGCTCCTGCTGGCAACCCGGAAAAAGTCAACCACAATAATCCACCTTCACGTAGGATAGAAGAGATATTCGGAATTGGGAGTCGCGGTAAGGGATATATGAAAGCAGTCGATGCCGGTCGTATTCTACGCGAAAACGATCTGTCCGTGGCTATCGCTCAATGCGTAGAATTGAAAGCCTTCATAAACACAATTCTACGTGTGTGCGGTGGTGAGCTTATCCCCTGACCACCATCGAGTAAGCAAATTGTAAAGCACAGGAGAATCCATATGTTCTGCCGGGTGCTGACTGACGAGCAGATCGAGCGGATCCACCGGGCTTCGCTGGGCATTCTGGAGCGAGTCGGCGTCACCGTGCCCCATCCGGGCATGCTGCGGATGTTCGCCGAGGCCGGGGCGAAAGTCGATTTCCCGGCCCTGCGGGTGCGTATCCCCGAGGAGCTGGTCATGCGCTGCGTGGCCAGCGCGGGCAAGAGTTTCACCCTCTATGGCCGCGACCTGGACCGCACCGCCGCTTTCGGCCAGGGCAGGCGCAACTACAACTCCATCGCCGGCGAGGCCTCCTGGGTCGAGACCCCGGGCGGGGAGCGGCGGTTCACCACGCTGCAGGACGCGATGGAGGCCACCCGGTTCGCGGACGCACTGGCCGGGATCAACCTTCCCGGCGCGATGAGCGACCCCCACGGCATGCCGGTGGCCAGCCGCAGCCTGGAGGTGTTCGCCGCCATGCTGCGCCAGACAACCAAGCCGGTCACGTTCTGGTTCCACGACCGCCCCGCGGCCAGGTTCATCGTGGAGTTGTGCATCGCCCTGCGCGGCGACAGCCACCGGGCCGAGAAATACCCGTTCTGCTACCCCTTCCTCGAGCCGATCAGCCCGCTGCGTTTCCCGTTCAACGGCATCGACCTGCTGTTCGAGACCGCGCGGATCGGCTTGCCCGTGCCGATTGGCCCGATGGCCCAGATGGGTCTTTCGGCCCCCTGCACCGTGGCCGGCACCCTGGCCCAGGAGAACGCCGAAATCCTGGCCGGGGTCTGCATCACCCAGCTCATCCGTCCCGGCCTGCCGGTATGCTACGGCGGCATCTGCCACGCTTTTGACATGAGCACCACCCAGATGATTTTCTCCGGCCCGGAGCAGGCGATCTTCGGGGTGGCGATGACCCAGATCGGCAAGCACTACGGCTTCCCGGTCTATATCAACGTCGGCCTGACCGACAGCAAGCGCCCGGATGCCCAGGCCGGCCTGGAATGCGGGATCACCCTGGCCCTGGGCGCAGCGGCCGGGGCCGACATTTTCGGGCACATGGGCATCTCGGGGGTGGACCAGGCCAGCTCGCTGGACATTCTGGTGCTGCAGGATGAGATAATCCGCTACGTGGAGAGCACCTGCCGCGGGATAGAGGTAAGCGACGACACCCTGGGGCTGGATGTTATCGAGGCTGCCGGGCCGGGCGGCACGTTCATCGACACCGAGCACACGGTGGAGAATTTCCGGCGCGAACTCTGGGTGCCCGGCCTCCTGGACCGTCAGTACTACCAGGCCTGGATAGACTCCGGGGCGCAATCGATGGAAGAGCGCTGCCGCGCCCGCAAGCAGGAAATTCTGGCCACGCACAAACCCGTGCCGCCCACGGATGACCAGGAGCGGATCATCGCCGAAATCCTGGCCGCGGCGCGGCGCGAGCTGGCCGTCTGACCACCCTCACTTGACCGGCCGCAACTCCAGCAGGCTCACCGAGTGCGGCGGAAGGTTGAGGCTCAGGTGCAGGACCGGGCCATCGGAGAACACCTGACGGTCCGGCTCGGCCTTTTCCAGGCCCATGCGGCGGTGCAGCTCGGCCAGCAGGTTGCGGTCGGGGCCCAAAGCCGCGCCGCGCGCCTGCCACAGACTGTAGCTGTTGCTGTGCTCCCGGTCGATCCGCCACATGGACAGCCGGTGCGCGCCGGGGGCGGCCAGCTCCAGGGCCACCGCCCGGGCTGTGTCCGCGCCGGTCTGCGGGTTGAAATTGACCAGCGCCAGCCGCAGAAGGTTGCCGGAGGCCACCGCCCCCAGCCCGGTGACATCCGGGCTGCCCTCGACCGAGACGTTCAGGCGGCGGCCCTCCAGGCGGCCCAGCACGCGCAGGGCGTTGAGCACCGGCTTTTCGATCCCGAACGCGGTGAGAAGCGTGCGCTGGCCCTCGAAAGGACGGCGCCCCGGGAAGAAAAAAGTGTCCATGAACAACCCCTCCAGCGGGTTGTCCGGCATTTCATCCCGCAACGCGGTCATGCGCGCGGCCAGGGCGCACTGGAAGGCAGGGAAATACTCGCTGTTGCGGTACTCCACGTTCGGGTCCTCGTACACAGATGTGCTCACTCCGAAGTCGATGTCGCACTCGCTGATAATGACCGGAATACCACGGCAGCCCGGTATCCGCGCCAGGTGATCGAGAGTCGCGCGCGTGCGTGCCAGCATCCCCTCCAGGTCGGGCGAACGCCGCTCGTATCCCAGCTTACCGCGCAGCGCCTCGGAGGTGAAATCCCCCAGCTTGCGGCTGCCCCCGCCTTTCATGTGGAAAGTGATGAAATCCAGGGGCGCGCCGTTGCCACCGCTCGCGTAGTTCTTCCCTTCCAGACAGTGCCGCACGAACGTTTCGAGGAACTCGGCTCCTGCCTTGCTATCCGGCCCGGCCAGGGCGCACCCGCCCACCTTCGCTCCCGGCAGAGCCGCGCGCAGCCCGGCCGCGGCGTGGTCGTACAGGCGGCAGTAGTCCTGGGCGCTCGCATGCCAGTAGAACTCCAGGTCCGGCTCGTTCCAGACCTCCCAGCGC
Source organism: bacterium (assembly GCA_021372515.1). Taxonomy (NCBI): domain Bacteria; species bacterium. Next base: position 1,173 of record JAJFUG010000211.1, on the reverse strand, counting down.
CACAGAGTGACCTTGTCCGCACCGTAACGCTCGGCGCAGTGCGCGGCTACGTTCCGCACCAGCTCCTGCCACTGTTTCCAGTCGCGCGGCGGGTAACGGTCGATGTAATCCCAGTCCCGCCGCGCACCCTCCGGCGGGGCCGCGCTCAGCGAGTCGGGCATGAAACTCAGGCAGACAAAGGGCACCATCCGGCTTTGGACCACCCGGTCGAAAATCTGGTCGAACAGGGTAAAGTCGTATATTGGCCGGCGGTCGCGTCCGATCTGATATACGTTGGTCGAGCTGGGGAAACCCGTGCCGCTGCTGAGGCTGCACATCAGGCGGCGGTAGAGCGGGCGGCCCGTGGTGGCGGCCAGCTTTTCCATAAGCTCCAGCCCCTCGGGCAGGAGAGTGGCGCTCAGGTCCCCCATCACGCCGCAGTTCAGAAACGGCAGCTCCGCGCCGGAGGAATCCGGTGTCACCCGCACATGCACGCTGTCCGGCCCGGGCGCAGCAAACCCGCTGGCGGCATGGATTAGAGCGAAAGCGAAGCTCAGGACGAGCACGGCCACAGTCTTGGGCATACTCCCTCCGGGGGCTTTGCTGTTCTGGCGCCTCGGATGGCGCACGGCAAGGCGAATCCCTTGCCGCTCGCGCATCCGGCGCGATCCGAACGAGCGATACGGGCATTGAGGCAACACGGAGCGAACGAGGATAATATAAAGAGCATAGAAAAAATTCAAACAATAGTGTTGAAGCTGGAGTAAACTACTGATATTATTGAATCAGGGGAATCGTTTCGTAGATTAAAACCAGAAAAACGGGAAGGTCTTCCATGGAGTACGTAAACATCGGTAACCTGAGGGTCAGCCGCCTGATCACCGGCAGCAACCCTTTCAGCGGTTTCAGCCACCAGGGCGCCTCGCGCGACCGCGAGATGATGAGCTGGTACAAGAGCGAGCGGATCAAGGCCGCCCTGCGCGAGAGCGAGCGGGTGGGGATCAACACCCTGGTCGCCCGCACCGACCACCACGTGATGCGTTTCCTGCTGGAGCACCGCGACGAGGGCGGCCGCATTCAGTGGTTCGCCCAGACCTGCCCCGAGGTGGGCCCGCAGCACATGTGCGTGGAGCGCGCGGTGGCCGGCGGCGCGGTGGCCTGCCACATCCACGGCGGGCTGATGGACTACCTGTA
>JAJFUG010000210.1 GCA_021372515.1 bacterium | reverse complement strand
GAGGTGCTGGAGATGGACCCGCAGTCGTTCGGTGGGATAGGGGTGATCGCGGTGCCGCAGATGGCGCGCTTCTACCGTCACGTGCTGATCGGCGGTCATTTCCCGCACCACACGGCGGTGGCGTTCAGCCACGCGGGCCGGAGCCTGTTCGACGCGGTGCGCCTGCTGGGCGTGGACCAGCTCGGCTACAACCAGCCCTCTGGCCTGACATACCTGGGCGAGAACCCGTTCTGAGCCAGGCCGGCCGCTGGGTGGGGGCACGCCGGGCTTTCGCCTCCCATTTCCCATCTGCTGCCCGCATGGCTTTCAAACATTTTCGTTCTCTTGGTTACGGCCAAGAGAACCAGAAGCCGTTTGGGGGCCGTAAACTCGCGCCGGCATTTGTTATATTAATGCCAGTGGTGTGCACGAGCCCCTGCACGCTGCCTTCTGAGTTGGGCGGCGCTGTCGCGCAATCGCCCTCCAGGCGTACGGGGCTTCAGTCGTCTTCGGTGTGCACGAGGGACTTACTCCGCTCCGCTGGCAAGGCTCAAGCATACGGCCCTCCGGGCGGCCCCGTGGGCCGCTTCGGGTTAAGTGCTTCCTGGTCTTTCCGGGGCGACTGCCTGGCTGCTTTCACCGACCGCAAACAGACAAAATTGATTTTGACACCCCTTAAAACGAATGATGTTCAATTGAAACAGGCGTAAACGGATGTCCACAAAAGAGCCATACGACCTGATCGTGGCCGGGTCCGGCCCGGCCGGCCTGACCGCGGCGGCCACCGCGGCTGGCCGGGGCCTGCGTGTGCTGCTGGCCGAGCAGATGCCGCGAGCGGGCCTCAAGCTCTTGGTCACGGGCGGCGGGCGCTGCAACCTGAGCCACGCCGTCACGGCCGCACAGATGATGGAGGCGTTCGGGCGGCAGGGGCGGTTCCTGGGGCCGGCGCTGGGCTGCCTGGACCCGGAGGGCCTGCGCCGCTTTTTCCGCGGCCTGGGCCTGGAGACCGTGGTCCGGCCGGATGGCTGCGTGTTTCCCGCGGCCGGCTCCTCGGCCAACGTGCTGGAGACCCTACTGGAACGGGCGCGGCGCTCCGGGGTCCGTCTTGCGGCCACCTCGCGGGTGTTCGGTGTCCGGGCCGAGCACGGGCGGGTGGCAGCGGTGGAGATATCCGGCGAAACTCTCCCCTGCCGCGCGGTGCTGATCGCCACCGGGGGACGCAGCTACCCCGGGCTGGGCGGCTCGGGAAACGGCTACCGACTGGCCTCAGCGCTCGGCCATGAGATCGTGGAGCCTCTGCCCGCGCTGGTCCCGCTGCTCACAGTGGAAAGCTGGCCGGTCGAGCTGGCCGGTGTGAGCCTGGATAACGTCGCGGTGCGCCTGGCCGGACGGGGCGCGCATGCGACAGTGCGCCAGGGCGGGCTGCTTTTCACCCACGAGGGCCTTTCCGGCCCGGCCGTGCTCGACCTCTCGGGCGAGGTGGCTGTCCGCCTGTCCCGGGGCGGCCCGGCCGATCTGGAACTCGATTTCACCCCCGGAGCCGACCGCAGCGCCTGGGAAAGCCGCCTGGACGGGTGGCGGCAGGACCGGGGCCGCTCGCACCTGGCCCGCCTTCTGTCCGAATATATCCCCCGCGCCCTGGCCGATGTCCTTTGCCGCAACTGCGGGATCGACCCGGAGAGCGCCACCGCTGGCCGTCTGCGGCGCGACGAGGCCCAGGCCCTACCGAGAGCGGTCACCGCCACGCTCCTGACAGTACGCGGCACGGCGGGGTTTGACCGGGCCATGCTCACCCGCGGCGGGGTGAGCCTCAAGGAGGTGGACCCCGCCACTCTGGAGAGCCGGCGGGTCAAAGGGCTGTATTTCGCTGGCGAGGTGCTGGACTTGGACGGTCCCTGCGGGGGATACAACCTGCAGTGGGCTTTCTCCAGCGGAGAGCTGGCCGGGCGTTCCATTTCGGTGCGGTAAACGCGTACGCAGCCCGATTTTTCGGCTTTTATTCTGCATGAGGGCGGCAAATTTGCAGTTATCTGTTTGCTATTAGATTTGGTTCTGTTTTTAAAATGTTACACAGCAACAAATTACACTATAGAGGCCATCTGCGGGACAAATCGAGGCCAAAGTGCTGTTGAATTAAGTCTTTCCAGAGTGTACAATATTATAATCAGGTGGCCGGTCTGAGTTTTCCGGCCCGGGCCGTTCTGCCCGATGGTTCAGTCCTCCTCCTCCCCAGCGCAGGGCATCGAGCCATGATTTTTCTTAACCTGCTGCACAATACCACCCTCCTGGTCTCCCTCGGGATTCTCTACGGTATCATAATCCGTCGCTGGCGGCCTGGATCGGCGCCTTACCGGGCCTATTCCGGCCTGCTGTTCGGCAGTGTCGCGCTGGTCGGCATGCTCACCCCGCTGCAGCTGGCGCCGGGAGTGATATTCGACGGGCGCTCGATAATACTGAGCCTGGCCGGCCTGTTCGGCGGCGCCACCGCCGCGCTGATCGCCGCCCTGATGAGCGCCACGTTCCGCATCTGGCTTGGCGGCGGCGGAACGCTGATGGGTGTGAGCGTGATCGCCGAGTCGGCCCTGCTGGGCGTGGTATACGGGCAGCTTCGCAGCCGGTATACCGGCGTGATGCATCCGTTCTATATCCTCCTTTTCGGGGTTCTGGTGCATGCGGTAATGCTGGCCATGACCCGCCTGTTGCCAGGCGGTTTCAAGGAAGAAGTCCTCGACCGCATCGCCCTGCCGGTGATGACGCTCTATCCGCTGGCTGTACTCCTGCTGAGCCTTCTGTTTCTGGACATGGAGGCCCATATCCGGGCCGAGATCGAGCTGGTCCGGAGCGAGGAAAACTACCGTCTGCTGGTCGAGAACGCCAACAGCATAATTGTACGCTGGACCCCGGACGGGGTGATCCGGTTCATGAACGATTTCGGCCTGCACTTTTTCGGTTACGAGCAGGAGGAGCTGATCGGCCGGCCGCTGGTGGGAACGATCATCCCTCCGGCCGATTCTTCCGGACTGGACTTGGATATGATGATCCGGGAAATATTGAAATGTCCTGAGCAGTACGAAAGCAACGAGAACGAGAATGTCTGCAAGGACGGCAGACGGGTTTGGGTCCACTGGGCGAACCGGGCCATACGCAACGTGGACGGTAGCCTGCGCGAGTTTTACTCCATCGGCGACGATATCACCGAACGACGCCGGGCGCAGAGGGAGGTGGAGGAGAGTGAACAACTGTTCCGCCGTCTGATCGAGGGTGCACCGGATGGGATATTCGTTCAGACAAGCGGTTGCTTCACATATCTGAACCGGGTCGCGCTCGATCTTTTCGGCGCCGGAGCGGAGTCGGACCTGCTGGGCACTCCGGTGCTCGACCGGATCCATCCGGACTACCATGCAAGCGTCAGAGAGCGGATACGCCAACTGAACGAGGAGCACCGGGATCAGCCCCGGGCGGAACAGGTGTTCATCCGTCTGAATGGGACATGCGTGAACGGGGAATTCTCCGGCGTGCCCATACATTACTGTGGGCAGGACGGGGCGCTGGTGTTTTTCCGCGATATCTCGGAGCGGAAGAAGGCTGAGCAGGCGATGAAGGAAAGCGAAAGCATGTACCGCTCCCTGTTCGAGAACATGCTGAACGGGTTCGCCTATTGCCGGATGCTGTTCGATGAGGACGGTGCGCCGAAGGATTTCATCTACCTGGCGGTCAACCAGGCTTTCGAGCAGCAGACCGGCCTGAAAGGTGTCGCCGGCAAGCGGGTCAGCGAGATCATCCCCGGTATCCGGGAGTCCGATTCCAAGCTTCTGGAGATTTACGGCCGGGTGGCCACCACCGGCCAGCCCGAGCGTTTCGAAATATACGTCGCGGCCCTGGAGATGTGGTTCTGGCTCTCGGTCTACAGCCCCGCCCGCGGGCATTTCGTGGCCGTGTTCGATGTGATCACCGAGAGGAAAAACACGGAGCAGGCCCTGCTCGATAGCGAGCGCAAGTACAGGAACCTGTTCGAATACATGGTCACCGGGTTCGCCCTGCACGAGATCATAGTTGACGACGCGGGCAAACCGGTGGATTGCCGTATACTGGAGGTCAACCCGGCATTCGAGAAACTGACCGGTCTGCGGGTCGAGGACATTCAGGGAAGCACCATCCTGAAAGTCAAGCCCGATGTCAATCCGCTCCATATCGAGTTTTACGGCAAAGTGGCGCTCACCGGGGAGCCGACCATTTTCGAGGATTACAACCCGCTGCTCGCCAGATACTACGAGATTCTGGCCTACAGCCCGCAGAAAGGCCAGTTTGCGCTCATCATGAGCGACATCACCGCCCGTAAGAAAGCTGAGGCCGAGCTGCTCCTGAGCGAGGAAAAAATAAGGAATATCTTGCGTGTCCAGCCGGTGGGCGTGGGCATGGTAATCGACCGGTTGTTCAAGGAAGCCAACGATCAGTTCTGCGAGATGCTCGGCTACCCGCGCGAGGAGATAATCGACCGCGACACGGAGTTCATCTATCCTACGCACGAGGAATACGCGCGCGTGGGTGAGCATTACAGAACGGTTGAAAAGATGGGCTATGGGAAAATCGATACCCGTTTCCGCCGGAAAGACGGCTGCATTCTTGATATCTTGCTTAATGTGGCGCTTATCGACCGGAACGATTACTCGAAAGGTGTGGCTTTCACCGCCCTGGATATCACCGAGCGCAAACGTATCGAATCCGAGCTGATCCGTAACCAGGAAAAGATGAACAGCATCCTGCGGCTCCAGCCGGTAGGGGTGGGTCTGGTGGTGAACCGGATTTTCAAGGAGGTCAACAAGCATTACTGCGAAATAGTCGGCTATGCGAGGGAGGAAATCCTGGAGCGCAATTCCGCCTTCCTTTATGCCACACCGGAGGAATTCGAGGCGGTCGGCCGGTTTTTCAACAGTCTGGAGAACCATGGCAGCGGCACGATTGAGGTCCGTCACCGCCGCAAGGACGGCCGGATGATCGACCTTCTGCTGAGCGTCGCCCCGCATGACCGCCAGGATTACTCCAAGGGCCTGATCTTCGCGGCTCTGGATATCACCGAGCGCAAGCGCGCGGAGCAGCGGCTGCGTTTCCTGGCCTCGACTGTCGAGCAGGCCATCGAAAGCGTCATCATCCGCGACGTCCAGGGGCTGATCCAGTACGTGAACCCGGCTTTCGAGGCCTCCTCGGGCTACACCAGCGAGGAGGTGATCGGCCGGGAACTGTATTTTATGGAGTTCAATTCCGAAAACCAGGCCCTGCTGAGAGAGATTATCGATACCACCCGCGGGGGTAAAGTCTGGTCCGGTCGGGTGAAAAGCCTGTGCAAGGACGGAGAGTCGTTGACCGAGGATGTTTCGATCACGCCCATCCGGGATGACAAGGGCGAGATAATAAGCTACGTGACTCTGAAAAAAGACGTGACCCGGGAGCTGGAACTCGAGGACCAGCTCCGTGTGTCGCAGAAACTGGAGGCCGTGGGCCTTCTGGCCGGCGGGGTGGCCCACGACCTGAACAACCTGCTGACCCCGATCCTGGGCTACGCCGAGATGCTGCTGCTGGAGGAAAGCATCGGAGAGTCGGCGCAGCGGGACATCCAGGAGATAGTCAGCGCCGGGGGCCGGGCGCGCGATCTTATCGGGCAGTTGATGGCGTTCGGAAGGAAGCAGACCCTCCAGGTCAAGGCCCTGGATATGAACGCGGTCATCTCGAACACGGGCAAGCTGTTGCGCCGGACCCTGCGCGAAAACATCCGGATAGAGCTGCACCTGCCGGCCTCGATACAGGCGGTGCGGGCGGACCGCACACAGGTGGATCAGGTGCTGATGAACCTGGCGGTCAACGCCCAGGATGCCATGCCCGAGGGCGGTGTGCTCTCTATCGAAACCCAGGACACCGAGCTGGACGCCGATTATGCCAACCATCATCCCGGAGTGATCCCGGGACGGTATGTCATGCTTTCGGTCGCCGACACGGGGATGGGTATGGATCCCGAGATACGGGCCCGGATATTCGATCCGTTTTTCACCACCAAGCCGGTCGGGCAGGGCACCGGTCTGGGGCTGGCCACGGTTTACGGGATAGTCAAGCAGCACGGCGGGCATGTCTGGGTCTACAGTGAGCCGGGGCACGGCAGCATTTTCAAGGTCTACCTGCCGGCAATCGACCAGGACCCGGTGGAAAGCGGCGAGGCCTCCGCTCAATCGGAGGCCCCGGGCGGAACCGAAACGCTGCTGGTGGCGGAGGACGATCCCACCGTGCGGGACCTGGCCTGCACGATGCTGTCCGGCCTCGGCTACAAAGTGCTGAGCGGCAAGACAGTAAGCCAGTGTCTGGAGCTGGCTTCCGGATACCCGGACAAGATCGACCTTCTGCTGACCGACGTAATAATGCCCCACATGAGTGGCCGGGAGCTGTACAACCGTCTGCGCCAATCCCGTCCCGAACTGCGGGTGCTCTACATGTCAGGCTATGCCGCGAACCTGATCGCCGACCGCGGGGTCCTGGATGAGGGCATCTGCTTCATCCAGAAACCTTTCTCCCGTCTGAGCCTGGCCCGCAAAGTGAGGGAATGCCTGAACGCCTGACCTGCCTGCATCCGGCCCCGCGCGGCCTTTGCGCTTGAGGCCGCACCTGTGATCTGCAACGGTTTGTGCTTGCCTTGCCTGCCGAACCCGACCGCACACCCGCACCCGTTGTTCAATTTCCGAGACAAAAAACCTTGATATTTGAATGCCTGTTCACTATAATGAATATAGATTCATAATGTGAAACTCAATTCATATATTTGGGCGAAACGGAGGCCCTGTGGGCAGGCCATCCCGCAAGGAACGTGAAAAAGATCGTATGCGGCGGGAGATACTGGAGGCAGCCGAGGCGGTGTTCTCGACCCACGGCTTCCACAACACGACGATCAGCATGATCGCCGCGGCGGCCGGGCTGTCCGTGGGCTCGATCTACAATTTCTTCCCGGGCAAGGAGGCACTTTTCTACAGCATCATCGAGAAAAGCGCCAGCGAGGGTCTGGAGGCGCTGCGCGAGGCGGCCGATGCGATCGACTCGCCGGTGGAGAAGTTGCGTACCGTGATTACACAGAAGGTGAACTACTTCATCGCCCATTACGATTTTTTCAAGATCTTCATCGGTGTCACCTCGGCCAGCTACCGTCCTCAGATCGAGAGGGATAACCCGGTCCTTATTCAGTACCACGACTACATAGACTGGCTGGAAGCGACGTTCCGCTGGGCGATGGAGCAGGGCTGCGTCAAACCCTGTGATCCGCGCCTGCTGGCGATAAGCCTGGAGGGTCTGACCGACGGTCTGATCGAGCATTGGGAATGGCTGAAAGACACCTCTGACATTCAGAAACTGGTCGGCAACATCGTGGATGTGTTTTTGCGGGGGATTCTTACCGAACGCTGAAAAGCGCCGGGACGGTGAAAGGCAGTGCCGGATGGGTGAGTGGCTTTTTATCGGGGGATAGACAGGCAGCACGCTCCGGACACCGTCCCGGCCAGTTTTACAGCTCTCAGGGCTCAACAGTCGAGCTGGGACGATCCGGGCGCGGGGAGCTTGATGCTGTCTGCTGAGGTGAGTACTCGAAAACGGGGAAAAGAGCCATGGACAGATTATGCTGTGATCTCCTGTTCGTGACGTTCGAGATTGAGGCTGAGGGTGGCGCTCCGCTCGACATTGAATGGCTGAGCGAGCTGCGCCGCCGCGGGTACCGTGTGACCTGCCTGGCGCGGGCCGGCTCGGCCGCCTCCCGGCTGACCTTTGAGGTGGGTTTCAGCACGCGCACGGTGGGGCTGGAGCATGCGGAATTGACCGATTCGGTCACGCGGCGCGATTTCGAGCGCCAGAGCCGCGACCTTCTGCGCCGTCTACGGCCGGATGCGGTCCTGTTCCAGGGCTGCCAGGGACTGGACTGGTTCGCCGGGTCGTGCTGGGAGTTGGATGTGCCGGTGATCGCCATGCTCGGGGATGGAGGAGCTTTCCAACGTCTGCTCGACACCGGCCCCTCGTTCGCCGAGACCGTGGGGGCGGTGCTGGTGACAGACAACCGGGGGTTCGACAGCCGGTTGAAAAGGGCGCTCAAAGGAACGCTCTGCCTGGTGGAGGACGGCACGGAACCTACGCTATCCGACCCGGCGGCGGTCAAGCTCGAACGGCCGCTGGTGGGCAGCCTGATCGTGGGCATGCTTGGACCGGTGAGGCCCGGCGCCGGGCACGGCACGTTCCTGGATGCCGCCCGCAAGGTGCTGGGGCAGCGGGTTGAATGCCTGTTTGTCATCCTGGGCGATGAGCTTACCGGCGAGCTGGCCTCTCTGCGCGAACGGGTGAACCTCGACCCCCTGCTGCGGGAGAATGTCTGCTGGATGCGGCTGGGTGCGGCGCATGAGAGCCTGCTGGATGTATTCGACGTGGGGGTGGTGGACCCGGACGGCAACGCCCGGGGCGGAGGCGCGGAGACCCTGGAGTGGATGGCCTCGGGTGTGGCGGTGGTGGCCGGGGACACTCCGCTCGCCCGCTCCCTGATGACCGACGGCGTGGAGGGTCTGCTGCACGAGCCACGCAGCGCCGGGGCGCTGGCCGACAGGCTCCTGTTCCTGGCGCGCGACCCCGACCTGTTCCGCAGCCTGGGACAGGCCGCCAGGGGACGGGCCATGGGGCTCAAAACGGCCTTGCGCCGCGCGGACCAGCTCGAAAACCTGATAGGATCGTTGACCGCCCGGCACCTGTCCGCCCAGGGCCTCAGACAGGACTGCCAGGCCGGTGGGGCCGGGAAAGGAGTCTGAATATGGCCAGGACAAGGATGAGCGCCGAGCAGCGGCGGGAGCAGATAATCGCCGAGGCGCTCCAGCTTTTCGCCGCCCAGGGGCTGGAGGGCACCCGCACCCGTCAGATCGCCCAGGCCTGTGGTGTGAGCGAGGGCGTGCTGTTCCATTTCTTCAAGAGCAAGAGCGAGCTCCAGCAGGCCTGCTTCGAGCACGAGCTGGGCCGGACATTCAGTGCCGAGCAGGCCCTGGACAAGGACCTCGAAACCACCCTCCTGCGCTACGCCGGTCTTTTCCTGCAGGAGAACCGTGAGCGGCCCGCCGCTTTCCGTTTCATCATGCAGACCATGCTGAGCCAGCCGGAGCAGTCGCTCCAGTTTCACCGCAGCCGGGGGACCAGCGAGTACAGCGGCTTCATCCGTAACTGCCTGGAGCAGGGGCGTGCGGATGGCCAGCTCCGGGCGTTCGACTCGGAGTTCGCTGCGGATGTATTCATCGGCTCCCTGTTTTTTATCTCGCTGATGCACGAGTTTTTCCGGCCCTCGAAGCTTAACCGGATGAGCGTGGAGTCCCAGGCCCGGACCGTGGTGGACCTGTTTATCAACGGCCTGCACCAGTGCGCCGCGGAAGGGGCGAAAGACGGGGGGAAATGAAAACAGGGCAGGCTATAAGCCTGCCCCGGATGGTTTTACCGGCCGGACCGTGCATGCACGGTACCGGCCTTTTCATTGTCTGTGTTCTCAGCCGGCCAGTTTCTTGAGCAGGGCCAGCAGGTCGAATATGTCCATCCTGCCGTCCCCGTTCACATCGCTCTCCGCTCCGGCGGCCGTTCCCCCGCCCAGGGCCTTGAGCAGTCCCAGCAGGTCGAACACGTCCAGCTTGCTGTCACCGTTCATGTCCCCGGGCTGGACCGGCGGTTTTTTTTTCATCCCGCTCACCCCGAAAGTGCCGCTGCGGGCCAGGGAGAACACCCAGTCCGCGGTCTCGATCCGCAGCGAGTCGGCCCCCAGGCTGAGGACAATCCCGGGCAGGCTGTCCGGCGCCACGGCCCCGTCGCCCGTTTCCAGACAGTGCACCAGGACCGTGTTGTCCCCGGCCGTGAAATGGTACGAGGCGCGCCAGGTGCCCACGGAAGTCGCCTGCACCGCGGGCGCGACCGTATCCGGGTAGAGCGTGCGGCAGCGCAGCCAGCTCGCGGCGTTGGCGCAGAAAAGGCCGGACCCGTTCACGTTCGGCTGGGCGGCAAGCTGGAGCAGCCAATCGATTCCGCTGAGCGAGCCGGCCGCCGCGGCCTGGAGCTGATCGACCACCAGAAGCGTGGAGGGCCGCAGGAACAGGATCTGGCGCACGCAGCTTTTCACCACCCCGCTCTGGTAGGCCTGGGCGTACTGCCCGGCCGCGGCGGCCCAGCCGCCGCCCTCGGCCGAGAACAGGAAATCGCCTGTGTTCAGCATCTGTCCGGCATCGAGGTTGGCCTTGAAATTATCCAGAGAGCCGAAATTCTGGCCGTGGGGCTCGCGCTGCTTGATCGGGAATGTGGAGCCGGGTTTGTAAAGAATCAGTGTGCTGTGGACATCCGCCGGCTGCTGGGGCCCGTTCACCTCGTTGTAAACGGTCGGATCGGCCACCAGGAAGCCGTTGCGGTAGAGCGTGAACCCGCCCTGGTCGTAGTGGTTGTGGTCGCCGTAGTGGTCTTTCACTCCGAAACCGACCAGCGTGGCCCCATCCTCCCAGGCCCCCCGGGCGATGAAATGACCGCCCTGGGCGCCGCCGCCGGCTGTGTAGCTCAGGGCCGGGGTGACAGGAGCGGCGCTCAGGTGCTTGGTGTAGAGCATGTAGTACATGGAGGTGAGGCCGTAGAACCGTCCGGCGCCGCGCTTGCCGGCCAGCCAGCGGTCGAACCAGGCCCCCTCGCCGCTGCCGAAAGCCCAGGCGCAGGCATCCAGCACACCGGCCATCTCGTGTGTCACGCTGCCGTTGGGCCCGCCGATCACATCGCCCCAGGGCAGGAAACGCATGTCCGGCTGCACGCTGTGGATCTCGTTCATGTACTGGCGGCGCAGCCAGTCATCCTGCTCCGTGGCGATGCGCCCGACCAGGTTCTGCCCGCTGGCGCTCTGGGCGGCCAGGACAGTCCAGACCGCGCCGGTGAAATCGTACTGCGACCAGTAGCCCAGGCTCTCCCCCGGCAGGCCGTCCATGTAGTGCATGCCCGGATAGAGGTGGTTGTTCAGCCAGGCGCGCACCTGGGTGTAAAGCTTGTCGGAGTCACTGTCCTCGCCCGCGGTGGCCAGGGCCCAGATCGCGGACCCGCAGGCGCTCATCCAGACATAATTGTGGAAAATGTGGTCGCCGCTCAGGGCCAGTCCATCGGTGTAGGCCAGCTTGTAGAACTGGGCGCGCACCGCAGCGCGGTCCTCGGCGCTGAACTTGACGTAGTCGTGCACCCAGTCGTAGGCCAGGCCGTTCTCGAACAGGGTCGAATAGATTCCGAAAGTGTTACCCGGGGTGGCGTAACGGTAGCGCTTGAGCGCGGCCACGGCGGAGTCGGCCATGGCGCTGTCGCCGTACATCTGCCACTGGAGAGCATAGCAGGCCGGGCTGGTCTGCTGGCGCAGCCTGTCCCGCATGGCCCGGTACTCGGCGGCGGTGGTGTCGGTGCGCAAACGGCTCAGGGGCACGCCGCAGGTGGAATCATCCCCGCGGATGAGCAGGCGTGGACGCACCGGGGCGAGCGACTCCGCGGCAGGGAAAACATCCTCCGCCAGCAGGCCCGCGGCCGGGAAAAGAAAGGCCGCCAGCAGCACGGGGAACAGACAGGCTTTCAGTCTCAAGACAGCCGCCTCCTGGATGAGGGTTGAAAGTGGAGTGAGCCTTTCATCCATCAGAATGAGGCAAACTTAGCCTCTTGCCGCTGACGGTTCAAGATATTTCGTGAGCGCATTGTGCGGGCGACGGTGCCGTAAACGGCACGGCCGGGAGGCAAACCGGGCTTTCCGGTCCGTCTCCCGGCCGCAGGGCATGCGCAACGACTTAAGCCGCCTACTGGGCCAGCTTCTTGAGCAGAGCCAGCAGGTCGAAAATGTCGGTCTTGCCGTTTTCGTCCACGTCCGAGTTCTGGCCGGACGGGGCGGTGCCCGAAAGGCTCTTGAGCAGGGACAGCAGGTCGAACACGTCGGTCTTGCCGTTACCGTCCACATCCCCGCCCGTGATCGGGATGACCGCGTTGACGGTCAGGGTGTAGACAGCCGACGGCGCGTTCTCGGGCAGGCGCACCAGGCCGCCCTCCGACTCCAGGCCCTCGAAATAGAACGAGTAGTGCGCCCCGGCCTCGATGGCCGGCAGCGAGACGCTGAAACGGTTGCCCGAGCGCTCGCATTCCAGGCTGACCGGGAAAGTGGCCCCGCCGTCCGTGCCGGCGATGAGCTTCACGCTCATCACCGCGGCGGCCGGGTCGACATCCGCCCAGAGAGTGTAGGAGGTGGCGGCGCCGGGGAACGAGCAGTCGCCGATCGCGCCGGTGAACATCGGCTTGGGTGGCTCCACCGTGCCGCCGCTCGTGCGTACGAGCGCGCGCAGCGGGTAATCCACCGCAGTGCCGGAAAGCCCTTGCAGAGGCGAATAATTGGTCCCGTCGCTGGAAAAATAGGTCTTGCCGGAGGGCTGGCCCTTGCTGTCCGCGCCGAATGTTTCCATCCCGCTGACCGCGAGGAAGAATTCCTTGTCCGCGGCCAGCTCGACCGGATGGTCGAGGGTCACGGTCTGCCAGGCCATGCCGCCGACCGAGGAGAACACCTGGCTGGTCAGGAGGTTGCCCGGCTTGCCGCCGTTGAACGAGTCGTAGACCCGGACCTCGAACATCCGGGCCTGCTCATCGGAGACCCCCAGAACCACGGCCTCCAGCCGTCCGGCCTCGGCGGTGCGATAATCCACGCCCACCCAGTTGTCCGGACCGCTGTAGCTGAAAAACTCGGTGATCCCCTTTTCATCGTAGGCCAGGGTGTAGCCGCCGTCCTTGCGCACGCTGATCAGGGCGGTCATGGTCTCGGCCGGGTCGGAGATTTCGCGCACGGCCACGCCGGTGGTGTTGCCCTCGGAGTCGCGGCTGCCGGGGTAGGAGCTCTCATCGAAAGTCCGGTTGCCGGAGGCGCCGGGGAACGGGTCGCCGCTGTCCGAGCGGTTGACACTGTTGTCCAGGTCATCCGATCCGTCCGCCTCCTCCACGTCCACCAGCTTGCTGCGGTAGTCATCGTTGCCGGGGCCGGAGTAGGAGTTGAGGTCCCAGACCCGGCTTTCATCCACGTGGTAGATCAGAAGCCCGCTGCTGGGTATCTCGCTGTCGAACCCGACTGCCTCGCGGTTTTCGATCAGGAAATAGCGGAAACTGTGGAAGGGGTCTTCCCAGATCTTGAGCGCCGCGGGCGTGGTTTCCACCTGCGCCAGGCTTACCTGTCCATCCGCGGTAACAACTGTCGGGCTGAGCCAGCCGAGCTGGATTTTGTTCCAGGCGCACATCTGCACGGGCTTGCCGGGGTTGTCGCCGGTGGCGCCGTAGTTGCCGCTGCCCATCAGGCCCCACTGGCCGATACCCTCGGAAGAACGGAAATCCGGCTCCTTGGTGTCATCGGTGCGGTCGTACAGGTCGGTCAGGCCGAGCAGGTGGCCGAACTCGTGGCAGAGCGTGCCGATGGGCTGAATCTGGTAGTTTTCGCCGTCCGGGCTGTACTGTTCCTCGGTGATGCCGTAGGCGTTGATCTTGATCGTGCCGCCGCCCGCGGCCGGGTCATCGGTCTCGTAGGCCCCCAACTGGGCGTCCTCCAGGGTCCACATGTGGGCGTGGAACGCCTCGTTGTCCTCGTAGCCGGGGCAGATCACGTAGACCGCGTCCACGAAGCCGTCGTCATCCCCGGAGTTCGGCACCCCATCCGGCCCGTCGTTGTCGTACTGCGAGAAATCCACACTCGGGTCGGCCTGGGCCACCACGTCCCGCACGAACTCGTACGGGACATTGTTGTCCACGTAATAGGCCTTCTCCTTGCCCGAGTCGAACCAGCCGTAGACCTGGCCGCTGAGCTCGAACTGGCCGTAGGAAATCTCTTTGTAGTAGTCGATCATCGAGCCGTTCGGGTTGGCCCCGAACAGGTTGTTCTGGAATTCCTCCTGGGAATAGGTGCCGGTCAGGTCGCCGAAATTGCCTAACAGGACCGGCAGCGAGAACTTGTCGCTGCGCAGGGTGGCAGCCAGGTCGGTGCGGCCGGCGGCGATCCGCTCACGCAGAACGCGGCGCGCCCGCATGCGCCTGGACCAGCCCGGGTCGCCGTAGCGACGTTGCGACGGGTCGACGTTGGGCGGCTGCCATTCTTTGAATTTCCGCGCTCCCGCGGCGGCCTGCGGCGGTGCGGCGGAAAGGCTTGATGCGACCAGCAACGGCAAAGCCAGCATGCAGACATAGACCCAGCGCTTCATACCGTCACTCTCCGTTAAGGGCGATACTGAATTGTAAGGAGACTGCGAGGAGCGACGGATTGTACCATAACCAACAGCGCCGGTCAACGTTTATCCTTGCTTCGTTTTATAAATCTCCTTTGCTCTTGCCGATAGCGTGTTTTTTCACCAGGTCGCCGAACTCGGGCAACAGCTCGAATTTGTTGCTCCAGGTGGTGTACATGATCCCCAGCGCTCCTACCGTGCTGTCGAGGGAGGCGAGCCAGGCCTGGTCGTGCTCCAGGTTGTCGGCGTCATAATAGCCGCAGGCCAGGGTGTGGAAACCCAGGGTCGAGAAATGGTCCAGGCTTTCGCGGCGCTTCTCGAAATACCAGCAGGCGATGATGAGGTCGCGGGGCAGGCCCTCCCAGGAGCCGTGGAAATCGCCGGAGCAGAGGTAGTATCGTCCGCAGGCCTCGGCGTTGTGGTTGGGGTCGAACATGTCCGACCAGATGAGCAGCCCGGCTTTGGGGCTGACCTCACGCACTATCTGCACCTGTTTCTGCACGCAGTCGGCGACCAACTGCCCCGGGGTGAGGCCGCGGGCGGTGCAGGCGGCGCAGGTGCCGGCCATGCGCAGCTCATCCACGCTCAGGAAATACTGTTTCGGGGCGATGAGGCTGTCGATTATCTGCACCTGGCGCTTCCAGATCTCGTACACCTCGGGCTCGGACATGCAGGCCACCACCTGGTGGTAGTAGATCGTGGCGCCGTGGCACCAGCTAACGCGCAGACGCTCGCCCTCCTTGATCCGTCCGCCGGGGACAAGCGTGAGCGCGGGCCCGTCGTGGCTGAACCGGAAATCCAGCCGGGTGTCGGCCACGGGGGCGTAGTCCTTTCCTTCCTCGTAGACAGTCCCGTCGCGCTCGCTCTTGACCGTGAGCGGTGCTCCGGGGCGGCGCAGCAGGTTCACCAGGCCCACCTCCTCCAGGCGCAGGTCATCCACCCAGAACGTGCCCGTGCCCTCGGGCGCGGCCACGCTGATTGTCACGCTGTCCTGGTCCTGGGTGTTGAACCCCAGGTCCACGCGGACCCATTCACCGGAGGCCGGAACCGGCGGGATGAAATAGTTCAGCCGGCGGCCGTCCCTGGCCTGGATCATGAACGGGAAC
>JAJFUG010000209.1 GCA_021372515.1 bacterium | reverse complement strand
TCCGTAAACACTTAAGATCGAAGCGGAGGCGTGGTCTGGACGAGTTTGCGGCCCCCGCTGGCTTTGCTGCTTTGGCCGAAACCAAAGCAGAACAGAGTCTTTCGTCTTCTCACTGCAAGTCCCTAACCGGACATTGCTGGGTGGGACCGAAAGACAAAAAGGGCGGACACATGGGTCCACCCCTACATCGGCGCTGCCGTACATTACAATCATCGGCTGGAGCAGCATGCCGGTCACACGGCCCCCCTCAGGGCTTCCACTCGGCGGCGAGCACGCTGGACCCGGTCGGCCGGACGATCTCGGCCCACACGCGCTTCGGGTCGGCGAGCGAGAAGACAAGGCCGCTGTGATACTCCTGGCCGGGGGCCAGCTCGGGCAGCTCGATCTGGTGGCTCTCCATCGGCAGGCCGCCGAAGCCGTAGACCACCCAGCGCAGGATGTAGCCGCGCAACGTGTAGGCCGGCAGGCCCGGCCGCAGGCGCAGGCTGGCTTGCAAGTCGGCCGCCTTACCGCTCAGGCCGAAACTCTCCACCGGGCTGGACTCGGCCCGCAGCACCTCGTACGAGGGCTTGTGGCCGCCGTAGAGGTCCACCACCCCGTGCAATCTCTGCTTGAGCACTGCCTCGCCCTTGTCACCCCAGATAGTGCGGTAATCGTTGTAGCAGAAGAATATCAATCCGGCCATCCAGGGGAATTCGCGGAAGATGGCGTCCTGGCCGCGCAGTATCTCGATACGCTTGGGATCGCCGCCCATCTGTTCGGGACGGGGCGTGCATTCGCAGTAGCCGTACTCGCTGATCACCACCGGCTTGTCCGGGAACGCGGCGTGGATTTCCTCCAGATTGCGGCGCACATCCTCCTGAGAGCCTTTGTACCAGGACTGGTAGTACTCGTTCCATTCGATGAAATCCATCTTCCCGGCGACATCCGCGCCGGGGTCTTTCTGCAGCGAGTTGCAGGCGTAGCTCCGCGGCCGGGCGGGATCGAGTTCCTTGGCCCGGTCGTACATGCGCAGGGCGAATTCGGCCGCCACGGGGTCATGCCCGCCGATCTCGTTGCACAGTCCCCAGACCACTACCGAGGGGTGGTTGCGGTCGCGGACGATCATCTCCTCCAGCTGCTCCAGGCCGTTGTTCATTATATCCGCCTCGAGCGTGCCTTTCATGTGGCTGAAAGTGTCCGACCCCCAGCAGGGCACCTCGAGCTGGATCATCATCCCGTGGCGGTCGCACCAGTCGAGCACGCGGCGGTCCTGCTGCCAATGCACCCGGGTGAACACGCAGTTGAGCTCTTTCATGTCCGCGTGGTCGTGCTCGATCCAGGACAGCGGCTCGGCCATGCCGTAGAGCGGGTGGCTGCCGGCCATGCGCTCCACCCCCATCAGACGCACAGGCTCGCCGTTCAGGAAGAACTGGTTGCCGCGCACCTCGAAACGCCGCACTCCGAACGTGCTCTCCTGGCAGTGCATAACCTGCCCGCCGGCCAGCAGCCGGGCCTGGAAACGGTAGAGGTTCGGGTGGTCGAAATGCCAGAGGCGCGGGGCCTGCAGCACCGCGGGCGGCAGCTTGACCTGGGTCGTTGCGGCGGCCTCCAGCGTGGCGCTCGCGGCGGGCAGATCGAGCACGGTGAGGCCGCTGGCCTCATCCAGCACCCGGCACTCCAGCGTGACCGCAGCCGGGGAGGCGGCGCTGTTGTGCAGGCTGAGCACCGCCTCCAGCGGGGCGCTGGCGTTGTCCGCGGCGGGCAGGGCCTCCACCGCCAGGGCCTGGATGAACGCGGAGCCGGTGATCAGGAGCTGCACCGGCCGGTAAATGCCGCCGTCCATGGTCCAGTCGTAGGAGTTGTCGTAGGGCAGCATGTGCTTGTCGAACGAGTTGTCCACCCGTACGGCGAGGGTGTTGCGGCCGGGCTTGGCCACGGCGCTCAGATCAAGAGTGAAAGCAGTGTAGCCCTTGCGCAGGTGCTCGCCCACCGGGGCGCCGTTGACCCAGACTTTCGCACTGTGGTAAACGGCCTCGAATTCCACCCGCACTACGGCGCCGGCCGGCAGCACGGGCAGCTCGAACTCCCGGCGGTACCAGGCCGGGCCCTTGTATTCGGCCGTTTCCTCGACCACCTGCCAGGTATGAGGCACCTGCACTGTTTCCCAGCCCTCCGCCGGCTGGGCGCCGGAGTGCCAGGCTTCGGTTTCGCCTTTGTCCTCGGCGTCGGTCCGGAACAGCCACTCGCCGCAGAGCGGGAGCGTGAGGCCCGCGGCCGGGATTGCCGCGCTTCCCGGAGCGGGGCCGGCTGCCTGGCAGCCGGTGAGAGAGAACAGTGCACCGGCCGAGGCCGCGCCGGAGAGGAAATCCCGTCTGGATAGTCCGGGCATGGTCATTACCTGCCGTCAGAAAGAGTGATATGAAGGTTCGAACCGGAGGGAAGGGAATCCGGGAGGCCGGCTTGACGCCTCCCGGATATCAGCTTGAATACACCATAACGACTTTGTGGCTTTTTATCGAGGCTTTTCTCTATTCACCAGTGCAGGTGATGACGGTCTTGGCCGTGGTGAGGTAGACCTGGGCCTGAATTTGGATCTCGCCCGGTGCGTACTTGGGAGTGACTGTGTTGGTGGCGAAACCGGCGGTGTCGGTTACAGAGTATGTACTCGCAAGGTCCGCCGTGCCCTCGATGATCGTGAAATCCACGCGGACGCTTTTCTGCGGGACGCCGATATCGTTGGTGACAGCTACGCCGATGCTTACGGGATGGCCGAGCGATACAGTAGCACCGTTGCCTTTGGTTATGGATATCAGGTACTTTACGCCGGGGCTGGTTGGCGAATTGTCATGTGGACCGTAGCAGGCCGCGGCGATCATAAGCGCAACTGTGGCGATAACGGCCAGGGCTGGCACGAGGATATTTTTCCGCTTCGAATGTCGTGGATACATATACCTTTCCTCCGTGACTGAACCCTTGGACCGGGGGGCGGTTCAGAAGAAGCGACTCCCGGCCCGGCAGTTTGCCGAGCCGGGAGTCTTTGGTTTCAACGGGTCTGCAAGACCCGCCGGGACGTTGTCTTAGAAGCCGAAGGACAGCGTGAAGAAGTTATCGGCCGTCAGACGTCCCTTGTTGCGATAGGCATAACTGAAATTCAGCACCCGCCCGGCGACGGTGCGGGAGATGCCGCCACCGAAGGAGATGCCTCTCCAGGTGGGGTCATCGCCCAGGTACTCATAGCCGAACTGGTCCTTGTCGTCCGTGAACTCATCGGACTGGATCAGCCAACCCATTCTGAGGGCGCCGGACATGTAGGGAGTGAAGTTGTAGTTCAGCTCCGTACCGGTGGCATAGCTCAGAGGCGTGTTGCTGTTTCTCCAGAGTTCACCCGAGGCCAGCCAGTTGGTCTTCTCGGTGGTGATGAGGTTGTAGGACATCGCAATCTTGACCACGGTGGGCAGACGGTAGGTATGGGTCTGCCGGTAAGCCCAACGCGTGGAACGACGCGGCAGGGCATACGGATCGGTGGAGTAGTCCACATAACCGGAGGGGATATCACCGCCGGCATCCTCCGGACCGACCTCATACAGCAGGTTCGGGCCGCGCATGGTCACGTTCGAGCCGAGGTTCTGGATGGCGAAGGCGAAACGGATATCGCGGTCCATGAACTCGGTGTGGTAGATCGCGCCGGCGTCAACGGCGAACGCGTTACCGGCGACATTGGCGAACATGTCCTGGTGGATGTACTTCATGTTGAGACCGGCGACGAAGCGGTCGGACAGAGTGTAGGCCATCGAGCCGCCCATCTGGAAATCGTAGGCGGTGAAAGTCTGGCCGGTGCCCTGCGGCGAACCGACTGTCGTGATCTGCATCTCCGGCACGTCCAGGTAGCCGAAGAACCCGCCCACCACCAGACGGCCGTCCATCATGGGCACGGCTGCGGCGGCATAGCTGTAGGTCAGGTCCATAGTGTAATCAACCACGTTGACCAGGACCTCTTTGTTCTGGAGGAAGCCCAAACCGGCCGGGTTCCACCAGATGGCGGTGATATCATCGGCAACCGCGGAGTACGCGCTGCCCATACCGATACCACGGGCGCCGACAGGTATTTCCAGGAACTCCGCGGCACGCACACCGGCAAAGGAGTTATTCTGCGGGATGCCCTGGGCCAGGTACTTGTCCAGGCCGCTGTACGCCTGCCGCAGAACACCCTGAGCCAGTAGCGGAGCACTCAGGACGGACAGGAATACTCCAACTATAAGCAAGGCTCGCATGGCCGTTTTCCTTAACATAGACAACCTCCAATCGGGATACGAGGAGTGAGTGACTTTTCGGTATAAGTTCATGCTGCTCTCCATCAGTCGATGATATAGAACTTACCGGTGGAAGTCTTACCCCTCGAATCCGTGACGTGGAAGAAATACAGTCCGCTGGCCACGGTTTGCCCGAAGCGGTTCCTGAGGTTCCAGGACTCGTTTCCGCCGTGGTTGTCGTAACCGGTGAGCTCCTTCGGGTTGCCATGGGAGTCCAGCCGGTCCCAATCCGTGTAATTGCCCCAGCCATGACGGTTGGCGCCGATATGGTTGAGCACGTTGACCAGATGGCCGCCCAACGAGTAAATACGGATCGTACAGCGGTCGGGCAGATTGACGAAATCGATACGACGGCTGTCCGGGGACAGATCGAGGAACGAGGAAGCCATGTAAGGATTAGGAACGACCATGACCTTGCTCAGGTCCCCATCCTCGGTGTTCATGGTCGACGGCTTGATCTTGATCTCCCACTTGTCACCGACGTGCGCCATGTCCGGGATCTGGGTGAACTTGGTCATGTCGTCGTTCCAGTAACCGTAGGCATTGTCTATAGTCCAGACTGTCCCGGCTGCCGGCATCGTGATACCGTCACCCATCTCGTGATGTCCAATCCAGAGAATACCGTTCAGGAACAGACCGAACTGTTCGATGTTATCGGCAGAGATGGTGGAGGCCATCTTCGCCGTGCGCTGATTCTTGGGCAGCTTATCAACGAAAGCTTCGTTGTAATAAGTGCCGCGATTGCCGATCAGATCTCCGCCGAAGACATCCTTGGTCTGGAAGCCCCAGCCCCATTCATCGGGGTAATCCACATGGGTGAGATCGACGCCACGGGTCAGGTCTTTCACTTCGACCGTCAGGTTGCCGCCGCCGGCATCTTTCCAAGTCACCTGGAAACGTCCGGCCTTGGTGGTCAGCAGGTTGCTGGGCGCGGTGCCAGGAGTCGTTGTCGGGCCGCAGCCGCGGGCAGTCAGCACATCGAGCGATCCGCCAGTGTAGGTGCCCAGGTTGGCTTTCAGGTACACGCCTTCATAGGCGCCGGACATGTCCATGCCCTCGAAAGTGAACTCGATGGCATAGTTGAGACCGTCGTTGTCCACCGCACCCTGCATCGTGACGACCGGCCGAGCCGCAGCGCCGCCGTCCAGAGGCACGGAGGTGCTGGTGTAGCTGCCGTCGACCAGGTTGAGCGAGTTTTCGACGTTCTGGCGCTGGCCCTCGCAACCTTCGTCATAGGCGATACGGTCGGAGGCGACCAGGTAGACTGTCTTGGCCGTGGTGAGGCGCTCGTTGTTGACCGGGATGAACTTGACTTCCCGGAAAGGCAGCGGAACGAGCTGGACCGGAGCTTCGGTCAGAGCGCCGCTACCGTCGCCGGACAGCACGGTATTGGTGGCCGCTATGGCGGTCGAACCGTCGGCGGCGATGAACTTGATCTCGCCCTCGATGTCTGCTGCCTTGAAATTGCTGGCGTTGGAGCGGGGTTCGACCGTGTAAAGCTGTGTTCCCGGACGGTTCCAGGTTTTGCCGCTGGAAGCCGGCGGCAGGCTGAAAGCCGCGCCGGTGGCGGGGTCGAAGTTATTGTCGTAGGGCACCAGGGCGTACCAGATGCGCATGCCGTTGTTCATGCGGTAGTACTTGGTGTCGGTGTCGCGGGTGTCCTTGAAGTAGAAAGCCAGGTTGCCGCTCGAAATGCTGCACTGATAGATCAACTCGGAATGAGCGTCGCTCGGTCCGACATAGCTGCGGTACAGGCGGTAACCCTCGAAATCGTACTCTTTGTAAACATGGTTCGGGTCGAGGGCGGGATTCGCCTGCAGGAAAGCATAGTACGCATCCGGAGTGTGCAGGTTGATATCACTCCAGGTGATAGTGACTTCCTTGTCGCCAGGGATGATAGTCATCGGCGGCGGGTTCGGCGTTTCCGGCAGCACGTAATTGCCGTCATGCACGATCTTGGCCACCTGGGCATTGGTTATCATCGGCTGCAACTGGGTCTGGACTTCCGGGTTATCGATTTCGGAAGTCACGTTCGGCGGCAGGGAGAACGGCGGGTTGGCCGGATAGACGAACATAACCACACCGTCGACCGAGAAGCTGTCGCGCGGGGCGAAATTATGGAACTCCGACCAGAAGGTGTAATGGTTGCTGCCGGCGTTGCGGCCCCAGATCCACTGATTGTAGCGGGTGTCGCCGGGTTCGAGTACGCCCGGGAAACCATACAGCCAGCCACCGGTCCAGGGATTGCCAGCCGGGCCGGCTTCCACGGCGTAGAACGGTCCGTCGGGCGAATTCTTGCCCAGGCCGTAGAGGTACGCCTTGTCCCTCGGCTTGCCGCCTTCGAGGACCTCGTTCGGGATACTGAAACCGAACTCGGTGGTCCACTGGTGCCGCATGGTGTTGGTCATCGACATCTTTTGACCATTCCATTCCGGGTTATTGAACAGCATGCTGCCGATGTTGGCGACGCCGCCGGAGAAACTGCTCTCGATGCCGTCCCGGTCGACATTGGCCAGGATGCCCATCGGATTGTAGATGGCCCAGCCTTCGTCCGCACCGCCGATCCTGATCGGGTTGGCCATGGTGTAAACCAGTTCCATACCTTGCCAGGTCTGCCCGTCCGGGGTGTTGGCGGTCTTGGCCGCCATGTCCGGATCAAAATTCCACTTCAAATACTCGGACATGTTGCGCAAGAACACATGGAAATACATCATGTTGTTGCTTTCCGCAAAATTCAGGAAGTAGCACTGCCACTCCATGTCGATGCCGACCGGAGCGCCATCCGGGGAGAAAGCGTCACCCACGATAGCGACCGCGGTCTCGGCGCCATGCAGGATGGGATCTCCACTGCTGGTGCGGCCGGTGCGGAACTCGGCCGGCCATTCGGGCAGGTCATCCGCGTCCAGGCTGGCCCAGACCCGGTTGAACGAGATACGTGCTGACGCCTCGTCCATTCTTTCACCCGCGGCATGGAAAGCGGTGAGCTGATCCAGAGCCTCCAGCGTGCCGCGCATGGGCTGGGCGCATTCGGCGCCGCGGGACAGCGGCGCGGTGGTGTCCTCAGCCGTGCCATTGCCGTCGCAGTCTCGCGCGGTGCAGACTCCGAAGCACCAGTTAGCGACTGTATAGAGGTTGCCGGAGCCGCGAGGGAACTGCTTGATACCGCGGCCTAACGGGCCTCCCCAACCGAGGGTTAGCACCATCCCGACATTGTTGCCCTGAGTTGCGTAAGAGGTCTTCCATTCCGCATTGGCGCTGGAGACCAGGCTTAACAGCAGGGCGGCAACGGCGAGTTTTAAGAACATCAATCGGTAATGAAGCATAAGTTGTCTCCTGTGATATGTCAGCAGGCAGCGTTCTGTTTTTCAACAGAGCGACAGAGACACGTACGTCAGAAAGTGTACTCCGCGCCGAAGCGGACCTGACGGGCAACGCCGTACGCGCTCTTGTCCATGGTCGAGTTCATCATGGACTGCGCGATGTTGGCCTTGGCCTGCTCTTCAAGCGTCAAGATGCCGTCGCCGTTGTAGTCGTTGTTGAACCAGACTTTGTTCGTCGCCGACAGGTTATCGTTCCACTCCAGGATTTCACCGGCGTTGATCGACCTGTAATAGGACTCATAGGTATAGCCGGACGGGTAAGGAGTGGGGAGCTTCTTGTTGAAGACGTTGAAGATATCGCTGAAGAACGACAACTGCATGGTGCGGCCAAGACGGAAAGTCTTGGTGAGCCGCAGGTCGAAGTTGTAGTCCCAACGCCCGCGGAAGTAGTTGACGCCACCGATGGGCCGCCCATTGCGGCGGGTCAGCCAGGAGACGTTCTCCGCGGCGTTTTCCTGACCGGTCGAGCCGCCGTTGATGATACGGTCGTAGGCCGGCTGGCCGCTGGCCAGGGTGAACAGGGCGTAGACCTTGAAGTTCCCCAGGATGGTGTTGTACATCGTACCGCTCTTGAAATCCTCGGGGAACAGGTAGTTCAGGTTGGCGGTCATCTTGTGGGTCACATCGCCGTTGATCGGGCGCAACTCATCCGGCGGGGTGAAAACTTCGCCGGTGGAGGCGTCCAGGAACACACCATACTCGGAGGTCGTGGAATAATCCGAACCGGTGGTCCTCGAGAACTGCATGGTATACATCAGATTGAACGAATAGTTGTTGCTGAAGCGCTTGCGCAGGGTGAGGTCCATACCCTTGATGTTACCGTCATCCCGGTTGGTGTAACCGGTGGTCCAATCGCGGACTCTTCTGGCCTCGTGCCACTGGTAGTAATCGCGGAAATACTCTTTGGAGGCCACATCGCCCTGCACGTCACGGTAGTAGGCGACGAGGTCGACCACCATGTCTTCGCCCAGCAGGTTGGACAACCCGGCTTCGAAGGCGTCGGTGCGGCTGAACTCCAGACCGCCGGCGTTGGAGCCGTCGAAAATGTAGGACATCGACGGCAACTGGGTGAACACGCCGTAGCTGAAACGCATCTGGCTTCTGTCAGTGACCGGGAAGCCGACGTCGAAGCGCGGCGACCACTCGTCGATCACCGTGGGCTTAAAATTCTCACCCCACTGATCGCCGTTGCGGAAGCCCCAGTTGTCAACGGGGTCGAACCGATCATAGCGGATGCCGTAGTTGAGGACGAAATCACCCAGATCAGTACGGTTCTGCAGGTAGGCGGCCATCAGGTTGGGCGAGTAGTTGAACTCGTTGGCCAGGCTGCGGCTGCGGTTCATGTTCTGGAGATCGTACTTCTGGTTGTCGAACGTGCCGAGCTGATAACCGATCTTGGCGCGGTTGGTGCGGTTGAGCTGGAAATCGAGATCGGCCTTGTAGTTGTCCTGCCATTCACGGGTGTAGAAATAGCTGAGCCAGGTCAGGTCGGCGCCGGTGACCATGTTCAGCGGCGTCTCGTAGCCATAGCCCTGCATCCAGGGGCCGTGCCCGT
Organism: bacterium; assembly: GCA_021372515.1. NCBI lineage: Bacteria > bacterium. The sequence continues at coordinate 19,199 of JAJFUG010000209.1, read as the reverse complement.
CATCGAAATAGAGCTTGGCTTCCGGGCTGCCCTCGATGGGCAGGTCCATGTTGGGGAAGGTCTCCACCTCGAACGGGATATCGTGCATGTCCCAGTTGCCGAACGTGGTTTCTTTGCTGCGGAAGTAGTTATCCCGGAGCTGTCCGGCCGCGATTTCCTGGGTCTTGAAACGGGTGAAACGGAACTGCAACGTGGCGCTGCGCTGGGCTTTCTGCAGGAAATCCCAGTCGAATCCGGAGAGGAAGTTGGTGGTTCTCACACGGCGTCCGTATCCCTGCGGGATGTAGGTGTGCCAGACGCCCTGCGCATCCTTCCAGTCGCCCTGATCGGTCGACCAGGCCCGGTCGGGCAGGTCAGACTGGCTGACAAGACCGGTGAGGAAATAATCACCTGAGCCGCCGCGCGGACTGTCGTACTGGTTGCGCGAGTAGTTGATCGACTCGATCAGCTTCAGGCCCTTGATCGGGTAGTAGGTTAACTTGGCCGAGGCGAGAGACCGATCACCCCAGTTGTCAGGGGTGATTACGGGGTTCGGCGGAGAGAAGAGCGAGGCCTCCGCCCCTGTTTTGGAGGCATAGAAGGCACGGCCGGTCTTGAACATATCCAGCGAGAAGGCCGGATTCTGATTGCCGAAAACCGGGTCGTTGCGCACGCCGGCGTTCAGACGGTCCACGAATTTCTGGTTGATCCCGCGGAAACCCTCATCCGCGCGGGTGGCCATACGGTCGGCCAGCCCCTGGATTTCAGCGGAACCCTGGATGTACAGGTTCGGGATCTTCGGAATCGGGCCGCCCAACGCGGCCACCACCTGGTTGTAACCATAGTCCGAGGTGCGCGGGTTGGTTTCATCCGTGGTGTACTTGAAATCGCCCTTCCAGTCCGGGCCGCCTTCCTTGGTGACGATGTTGACGATACCGGACTGCGCATTACCATACTCGGCCTGGAAGCCGCCGGTGATGATGTCCACCTGTTCAACTGCGCCGGCCGAGAATTCCAGCGGGGTGGCGTCCTCGGACAGGGAGCCGAGTTCCTGCTCCCAGACCCAGCCCAGGCCGCTGCGGAAAGGATCGGCGGTGTAGTTGCGCACCGTCACACCGTCGATAACCATGGCCTCTTCGCCCAGACGGCCGCCGCGGATACGAAGGCCGCGCGACAGAGCGTCCGGACCACCGGTCTGCACGCCGGCTTCCAGCACCATCATGTCCTCGAGTTTTGTCGCCGGAATTTCAGCGATCTTCTCGGCGGTCAAACGCTGCTTGGACACAGTGTTATCGCGCGGCACCAGGGTTTCGGCCTCGCTTTCCACGGTGATCCCGTTAAGCTCGACCACTGTCGAACTCAGGTTCGCGTTCAACGTAGCGGTCTGGCCAGCCAGCAGAAGGACTTCGTTGATCGTGGTCTTCTGATAACCGGTAAAAGTGAAGGTCACATTACGGCGTCCGGGCGGGACGTTCAGGATGAAATAGTAGCCATCCTGGTTCGTCACGTTACCCAGACGGGTTCCCTCGATCACTACCTGAGCGCCGGCCAACGGCTGCCCAGTATCCTTGTCCCGCACCGTGCCCTCGATCTTCGACGTATTGAGCTGGGCAAAGGCGGTCACCGCCCAGGTCAGGGCGATGACAACGACAAGGGCAAGTGAGGCCAAAATACGGAAGAATCTGTCAGTTAAATTCATAGAAAAAACCTCCCAGATGTGGGGAATCAACCGAAGAGTGTCCAACTCTTTTTCCCTCGACACTCTCCTTACGATAGAATCATCATTTCCCCTCCTAACCCTGTTACTGCGTCATAGGCTATCCTCCTTATGATTTGAGGTCGGCCGCAGAATTGATTCGCGCCCCATCTCTGCGGGTAAACCGCACCGCCTTTACTTACGGCGCGGCCGGGGACTCGGTTGCAGAAGATTGTGCTTTAAAAAGAAAACAAGACACCGAATTCCTTTCCTGCGAAAGAAATTTGGCACCCTCTTCGGAAGACAGAAACAACCGGAATCGAAGCACAATAGTATTTTTGAGAAACATTTAAGGCTGAGACCGGCCCTGAAGCCCCACGCGGTCGCTCACGAGGCCCAGAACAGCGACGACCCCTCGCCGCTGGAAGAGACCGCGCAACGGGACTCGGCCTCCTCGTAATCCGGCAGGGTCCGTCCGCCGAACATCTCGCGCAGCAGCAGCGCCCTTCCTCCCAGGAAAGTTATATCCTCCAGGGGCGAGGGCACGATCAGCTCGCGCAGCGGCGCGACGTGAAAATGGATTTTCGACTCCATCTGCTCCACGATCTCATCGATCACCAAGCTCCAGACCCGGGTTATCTTGCCGCTGATTATTATTTTCTCGGGGTCGAGCCCCAGATAGATGCCGGCGATGCCGGCGGCCAGATAGCGTGCCGTTTCCTTGAGCGCCCGGATCGCATTGGGGTCACGCTGCTGAGTGGCCGCCGCGATCACCCGCTCCATCTCCGCGGCCACGTCCTTGGGCGACGGTTCTCCGCAGAGTTCGCAGAAGCGCGAGACCACCCCGTTGTCGGAGGCGTTTTTCTCCCAGTCGTTCTGGCTGGCGAACTCCTGCCAGTTGCCGTTGATCCGGATGATCCCCGCCCCGACCCGTCCATCGAGAAAATGCGCGCCGAAATAAGGCCGGCCGCCGATCACGATCCCTGCTCCGATACCGTCTGTGACCAGGATATGCACGAAACTGGCCAGGTTTCGGGCCTGCGGGTCGAACAGCAACTCGGCGATCGCCCCGGCGCGCGCGTCGTTCTCGACCAGCACGCGACAGTCGAGCTCCTCGGTCAGGATGGAGCGCACATCGACAAATTCCCAGCCCAGGGTTTTGTGCCAGTAAACGAACCCGCGGGAGGAATCGAGCGGACAGGGCAGGACAACACTCACACCCACCGATTCCTGGGGGTGCTTTCTCAGCAGCCCAGCCAACTGCCTGGCGCAGCCGCGCAGGAACGCGACGGCATCCCCCTCCAGGGTTGGGACTGTCAGGCCGTCCAGCACGTGCCCGCCGAGATCGCAGACAGTCAGCCGCGTGCTCCAGAGCGAAACATCGATCAGACCGTAGACCCGGTACTGCTCGTTGATCCTCAGATTGACTGGTTTGCGTCCAAGGGAGGTCTGATCGAGGCTGGATTCGTAAACCAGCCCCTCGTCGATCAGCTCGCGGACGATGCTGGAAACGGTAGGTTTTTTGAGTCCGGTCAGACGGGCGATCCGCACTCTGGAGATGGGCCCCAGGACGAAGATGAGATTAAGAACGCTTGCCCGGTTCGTTGCCCGGAGATCCTTGAGATCCGGCGACATATGTCCCTTGAGTCGTGTCTGTTGAACGTCATCGAGGGAAAGCGCGGAATAAAAGGCCTTATGTATGTCCTTGCACGAAAAGAAACCTAATGCCCTAAAGACAGTATATGCAGCCTAATAATTGTTGTCAAAACTAACTAACCGAATCTTACCAAGCCTCCAATCGTTTGTCAAGCACTTTATCCGGGTATTTTTTTGTGGACGGCAACAGGATGAGGCGCCCGTGGCTGGCCTGTTTCAGCCGCAACGGCCGCCCGGGCGGAAACCTCAGATAATAAGGACTTGCATAGGGTCTGTGGAGTTAGGAAGAAAATTTAATTAACTATTGAGCGGGTGGCGGGGAAGGCGTAGCGTGCAGTGCGACTATGGGCGGGGTGGGAAAAAGTGAGGGAAAATCTTGACCGCGCGGCTAATTGGTATTAAATTATCGATAACAACATATCGATAAAACCTTAACGAAGGCGGGGCCATGTCCGATCAGCTCAGATCCTATCCGGTCAACAGCATCAAGCGCATGCCGGCCTACCTGCGCCTGGTGCGCGCCCTGGATGCGCGCGGCGAGCGCCTTGTCTCCTCCTCCACCATCGCCGCCGAGCTGGGGCTCGACCCGATCCAGGTCCGCAAGGACATCCAGCTCACCGGCATGATCGGCCGTCCCAAACTCGGTTACACCACCCATGAGCTGGCCGTGGCCATCGAGCGTTTTCTGGGCTGGAACGACACCAGCCTGGCGTTCCTGGTGGGGGCGGGCAGCCTGGGCTCGGCCGTCCTGGGCTACAGCAGCTTCCAGAGCAACGGTCTGGACATCGCCGTGGCTTTCGACCGCGACCCGGCCCGTATCGGGCGCACGATCCACGGCAAGGAGGTCCTGCCCGTGGACAAGCTGCCCGACCTGGCCCAGCGCATGCACCCGCATATCGGGATCATCACCGTGCCGGCGGCCGTGGCCCAGGAGGTGGCCGAGCTGCTGTACTACGGCGGCATCCGGGCGATCTGGAATTTCGCCCCGGTCACCCTGTCCATGCCCGCCAGCGTGGTGGTGGAGAACGTGCATCTTTCGGCCTCGCTCGCGGTGCTCACCGCGCGCATGAAAGGCCTGCAACAGAGCAATGCCTGATCCGGCAAGTCGAAAGGGAAAGCAGAAAATGCCTGAGAAAAGAGCTGTCGAACGCGCTGCCACGGCCAGAAGCTTCGAGAAAGTCTGCCGAATCCTGGACAGCCACCACCGTCAACCGTCCCGGCTGATCCCCATCCTGCAGGAGATCCAGCACGAGTACCGCTACCTGCCCGAGGAGGTGCTGACCTTTGTCGCCACCTCGCTCGGACTGCCGCCGGCGCGGGTCTACGGCGTGGCCACTTTCTACGCCCATTTCGCCCTGGAGCCCAAGGGCAAGTATGTGGTGCGTCTGTGCGACGGCACGGCCTGCCACGTGAAGCACTCCACCACCATCCTGGACGCCCTGCGCGCCAAGCTCGGACTGGCGGGCGGCACGGTCACCACGCGCGACATGCTGTTCACCGTGGAGACCGTCTCCTGCCTGGGCGCCTGCGGCCTGGCCCCGGTGATGGTGGTCAACGAAACGGTGTACGGCCAGATGACTCCCGAGAAAGCCACGGCCGTGCTGGATGAGATCATCGCAAAAGAAAAGAACGAAAGCGAGGCGGAGTGATGTCGGCGGCGACTGTGGAACTTGAGGGATTGGCCAGTGAATACCGCAACCTGACCGCTTTTCACAAGCGGCGGATCATTGTCTGCGCCGGGACCGGCTGCGTGGCCGGCGGCTCGCGCCAGGTGCTGGCGGCTTTCGAGCGTGAGCTGACCGTCCACGGAATGGAGAGCGAGACCGAGCTGCGGTTCGAGCACGAGCATAACGCGCCCGCGGTGCGGCTTTCGGGCAGCGGCTGCCAGGGGTTCTGCCAGATGGGGCCGCTGGTGCGGGTGCTGCCCGAGGGCATCATGTATATTAAGGTAAAAGCTGAGGACGTGCCCGAGATAGTCGAGAACATGCTTGAGGGCGAGGGCCCGGTGGAGCGCCTGTTGTACCGCGACCCGGCCAGCGGCGCGCTCTGTCCCACCACGGATGATATCTCATTTTACAAGCGCCAGCACCGCATGGTCCTGGCCAGCTGCGGCCAGCTCGACCCGGGCGAGGTGCGCGAGTACGTGGCCAACGGCGGCTATTTCGCGGCGCGGCGGGCCTGGCTCGAGATGACGGCCGAGTCGGTCTGCGAGGAGATGGAGCTGTCGGGCCTGCGCGGCCGCGGCGGCGGCGGGTTCCCCACCGGCCGTAAGTGGCGCCTGACCCTGGCCCAGCCCGGGCCCAAGAAATACGTGATCTGCAACGCCGATGAGGGCGACCCCGGCGCGTTCATGGACCGCAGCGTGATGGAGGGCAACCCGCACAGCGTGATCGAGGGTATGTTGATCGCCGCGCGGGCCATCGGGGCGGATGAGGGCTATGTCTACGTGCGCCTGGAGTACCCGCTGGCCGTGGAGCGCGTGCGCAAGGCCGTGGCGGATGCCGAGCGCGAGGGCATCCTGGGCGGCAACGTGTTCGGCAGCGGGCTGCCGTTCAATATCCACGTGATGGAGGGCGCGGGGGCTTTTGTCTGCGGCGAGGAGACCGCGCTCATCGCCTCAATCGAGGGCCGTCGCGGCATGCCGGCGCCCAAGCCCCCCTTTCCGGCCCAGAGCGGGCTGTGGGGCAAGCCCACTGTGATCAACAATGTCGAGACCCTGGCCACCGTGCCGCTCGTCATCGGACGCGGCGTGGCCGAGTTCCGCGGCCTGGGCACCGCCAAGTCGCCCGGGACCAAGACTTTCGCCCTGACCGGCCACGTGGTGAACACCGGCCTGATCGAGGTCCCGCTGGGCACCACGTTGCGCGAGATCGTGATGGAGATCGGCGGCGGCGTGACCGATGACCAGGGCCAGCCCACGGGCGAGATATTCAAGGCCGTGCAGATCGGCGGGCCCTCGGGCGGCTGCCTGACCCCCGAGAACCTGGATCTGCCGCTCGATTTCGACTCCCTGCAGGGCGTGGGCGCGATGGTCGGCTCGGGCGGCCTGGTGGTGATGAACAACGCCACCTGCATGGTCAGCGTGGCCCGTTTCTTCATGCAGTTCACCCAGAACGAGTCCTGCGGCAAGTGCGTGCTCTGCCGCGAGGGCACCAAGCAGATGCTGGCCCTGCTGGATGACATTATCGAGGGCCGGGCGGACGAGAGCACCCTGGCCCTGCTGGAGGAGCTGGCCAAGGCTGTGCGCGTGGGTTCGCTCTGCGGGCTGGGCAAGACCGCGCCCAACCCGGTGCTCTCCACCATGCGCCAGTTCCGGGCCGAGTACGAGGCCCATGTGTTCCAGAAGCGCTGCCCCACGGGCCGCTGCAAGGCTCTGGCCGCGCCCGCCATCGATCCGGCGCTGTGCATCGGCTGCACGGCCTGCGCGCGCAAGTGCCCGGTGGGGGCGATCTCGGGCGAGCGGCGCGCCCCGCACCGCATCGACCCGGCGCTCTGTATCAAGTGCGGCGCCTGCGCCGCGGCCTGCAAATTCAAAGCGATCAGCGGAGTGTGACTCAAATGGACGAGAAGGGATTTGTGAACGTAGACGGCCGCGAGGTGGCCATTCAGGGTGAGCGCAACCTGCTCGAGCTTATCCGCAAGGCGGGTATCGACCTGCCCACTTTCTGCTATCATTCGGAGCTTTCGATCTACGGCGCCTGCCGTCTGTGCCTGGTCGAGGTCGAGGGCCGCGGGGTGCAGGCCTCCTGCTCGCTGCCGCCCGAGCCGGGGATGAAAGTGCGCACCTCCACCGAGCAGATCCGCGGCATGCGCCGGATCGCCCTGGAGCTGATCCTGGCCAACCATGACATGAACTGCCCCACCTGCGCCCGCAACCGCTCCTGCCGCTTGCAGGAGCTGGCCCAGCGCCTGGGTGTGGAGCAGGTGCGTTTCAAGCCCACCGACCGCCGTCTGCCCGTGGACCGCAGCTCGGTCTGCCTGGTGCGCGACCCCAACAAGTGTATCCTCTGCGGCGACTGCGTGCGGTTTTGCCACGAGGTGCAGGGCGTGGGTGCGATCGATTTCGCTTTCCGCGGCCAGAAAGTGACCGTGGCCCCCTCGTTCGGACGGGACCTGGGCCAGGTGGAGTGCGTGGGCTGCGGACAGTGCGCGCGTGTCTGCCCGACCGGGGCGCTCACGATCAAGAGCGACACCGAGCCGGTCTGGCGCGCACTCCACGACCCGTCCAAAACGGTCGTGGTGCAGATCGCCCCGGCGGTGCGGGTGGCCCTGGGTGAGGTCTTCGGGCTGCGGCCGGGCAAGGTCACTATCGGTCAGACCGTGGCCGCGCTCAAGGCCATTGGGTTCAACAAGGTCTACGATACTTCTTTTGCCGCCGACATGACCGTGATCGAGGAGGGCAGCGAGTTCCTGGAGCGCAAGAAAAACGGCGGCCGACTGCCGCAGTTCACCTCCTGCTGCCCGGCCTGGGTCAAGTTCGTCGAGCAGTACTACCCCGACCTGTTCGGGAACCTGTCCTCCTGCCGCTCGCCGCAGCAGATGTTCGGCGCGGTGGCGCGCGAGACGTTGCCCACCCTGCTCGGGGTGAAGAACGAGGACCTGGTGGTTGTTTCGGTCATGCCCTGCACGGCCAAGAAATTCGAGGCCGCGCGCGAGGAGTTCAGCCGGGGTGGCATCCGCGACGTGGACTACGTGATCACCACCCAGGAGCTGGGCCGGATGATCTCCGAGGCCGGGCTGGATTTCAAGTCGCTGCAGCCGGAGTCGCTGGACCTGCCGCTGGGCTTCAAGAGCGGCGCGGGCGTGATTTTCGGCAACTCGGGCGGAGTGAGCGAGGCGGTGCTGCGCTTTGCCGCCGACAAGCTCACCGGCATGCGGGTGGAGACAGTCGATTACCACCAGGTGCGGGGTGAGGAGGGCCTGCGCGAGGCCACGGTCAGCCTGGGCGGGGTGACCCTCAAGCTGGCGCTGGTGCACGGCCTGGCCAACGCCCGCCGTCTGGCCGACCGCGTGCGCGCGGGCAGCGTGGACTACGATTTCATCGAGGTGATGAGCTGCCCCGGGGGCTGCATCGGCGGCGCGGGCCAGCCCGTGACCTGGGACCAGGACTGCCGCCGCGCCCGCACCGAGGGCCTCTACGCCGCAGACAAGATGCTCCAGGTGCACAAGCCCCAGGAGAACCCGGCCCTGGCCGAGTGCTACCGCACCTGCCTGGGCGAGCCGGGGGGCGAGAAAGCCCACGCGCTTCTGCACACGCATTACCACAGCCGCCGCCGTCTGGAGGGTGAGGACCTGAGCCTTTCCGACACTCCGGGCCGCGAGCGCCTGAAAGTGAGTGTCTGCGTGGGTACGAGCTGCTACGTGCGCGGCTCCCAGGGCATCCTGCACGCCCTGCTGCGCTACGTGGAGGACAAGGGCCTTCTGCCCGAGGTGGAGGTGGCGGCCACGTTCTGTATGGAGCGCTGCGACCGCGGCCCCAGCGTGCGCGTGGGCGACACGGTGATGGAGCACTGCACGTTCGAGATGGCGGTGGCCGAGCTGAACTCGAAGCTGGCCGAGGCCGTGGTTTGAGGCGAGTCGGACCGGTTTCAGGCATTGGACAGATTCAATCGTATTGGATCCCCCTCGATCCCCCTTGTCAAAGGGGTAGGCGCTTGCCCGGCCCGGTGTGGGCCGACGAGGGGGCGAAAGAGAACGGCGATCAGGCTTTCGGGTGTGGCAAGGGAAGTTGATGATTAGACTTGAGAATGGACTATGGACAGGGACAGAGTATCACGAGCCGGTCAGCGGCGTGAATCCCGGAGAGCCTGATTTGCCTCAGGGGCATGGTGCCCGCCATGCCCCTGAAATTTACTGTAGGAGAGCGGACAATGAAAAACGAACCCCGCGCCGGGCAGATCGTGTTCACCAACAAGGCGCGCTGCCGTGACTGCAACCGCTGCGTGCGGGTCTGCCCGGTCAAGGCGATCCGGATCACCGGCGGGCAGGCCTATGTGGAGCCGGAGCGCTGCATCAACTGCGGCACCTGCATCCGCGAGTGCCCGCAGGGGGCCAAGTCGTTCCGCAACGATGTCGCCGTGGCCGAGCGCCTGGTGGCTTCCGGTGGCGCGGCGGCGAGCCTGGCCCCCTCGTTCCCGGGCGAGTTCGAGGCCTGGGAGCTGAAACGTCTGCCCTCCGCCCTGCGACGCCTGGGGTTTGCTTTCGTGGCCGAGACCGCGGTGGGGGCCTATTTCAGCGCCCTCAAGACCCGCGAGCTGGCCGCCGGGGCCCCGGACAGGTCACTTTTCTGCAGCGCCTGCCCGGCGGTGGTGCGCTACGTGGAGCTCTACCGCGGCGGGGACACCGATCTTCTGGCCGGCGCGCTCAGCCCGATGCTGGCCCACGCCCGCCACCTGCGCGACAAGCTGGGCCCCAAGGCCCCACTCGTTTTCATCGGCCCCTGCGTGACCAAGAAAGCCGAGGCCGAGCGGCCCGAGCACAACGGCCTGATCGACTGCGTGCTCACCTTCGCCGAGCTGCGCGAGTGGCTGGCCCGCAGTGGGATCGACCTGAAAGACTGCGAGGAAAGCGGGTTCGACGAGCAGCCGGCCGGGGTGTCGCGTTTCTATCCTCTGGAGGGCGGCGGCCTTCGCACCGCCGCAGTGAGTATCGACCCGCTGGAGCGGGATACGCTTCTGGTGAGCGGGTTCGAGGAGATCAACGAGGCCATGGACGCCGCCCGTTCTGAAGCGAGTCCGCGTCTGGTCGAGCCGCTGTTCTGCCGTCACGGCTGCATCGCCGGGGCCGGGACCACGGGTGGGCGCAACGTGTTCGAGCGGCGCGCGGCAGTGCTGGCCTGGGCCGCCCAGCGCCAGGACACCGGGGGCGAGGAGGTTCTTCCCGCGGGCCTGGAGACCGCTTTCAGCCCGGACTCGCTGCCCGCCGGGGTGGAGATTACCGCTGAGATGGTGGCCAAAGTTCTGGAGCGCACCGGCCAGGTGCGCGAGGAGGACCGTCTCAACTGCGGCTCCTGTGGCTACGGTTCCTGCCGTGAGCGCGCCGAGGCGGTCATCCGCGGGCTGGCCGAGCCCGAGATGTGCATCCCCTACATGCGCCGCCTGGCCGAGCAGCGCAAGGACCGGATCATCGAGACCAGCCCCAACGGCATCGTGATCCTGGACGAGCGCCTGCAGATACTGAGCATGAATCCGGCTTTCCGGCGCTTTTTCCTCTGCTCCGAGGCGGTCAGCGGGCGGCACATCTCCACTCTGATGGACCCGGAGCCATTCGAGCGCCTGGCCGCCGGCCGCGAGGACAAGATCGAGATGACCGCGCAGCACAGCCGCTACAACCTTATCTGCCGCCAGATACTGTACCGCCTTCCGGGCGAGGACCAGTTCGTCGGCATCTTCGTCAATATCACCGGCAGCCGCGAGAGCCAGGACCGTCTGGAGCGCCTGCGCGAGCAGACCCTTCAGCAGGCTCGCGAGCTGCTTGAACACCAGATCGGCACGGCGCAGCAGATCGCCCATTTCCTGGGCGAGAGCACCGCGCGCGGCCAGGTGCTGGTGGAAAACATCCTGCGCCTGGCCGGCGACAGCCGGGACAATAACGGCGGCGCGGGCAAGGGGTTCGGACCGTGGGATACCGGCACTTCGAAATAGAGAGCGTCTCCAGCAGCAAGGAGCCGGGCTCGCCCTGCGGGGATGTGGCCGCCTGGGAGCGCAGCGAGACCGGCTGCGTGGCCGTGCTCTGCGATGGCCTGGGCAGCGGGATCAGGGCCAACCTGGCCGCGACCCTCTGCGTGAGCCGGATCATGGAATACCTGCGGCGCGGCGGCTCTCTGCGCGAGGGTTTCCTTCAGGCTGTGCGCACCATGCACGCCGCGCGCGGCACCGAGTTGCCCTACGCCGTGTTCAACGTAGCCCGGGTGCTGCCGGACGGTGCGGCCACGGTGCTGAGCTACGAAAGCCCTCCGCCGGTTCTGGTCGGGCGCAACCACGCCACGCTTCTGCACCAGAGCAGCCTTTCCGCCGGGGATGAGATAGTCGCCGAGGCGCACTGCCACCTGGAGAGCGGCGAGGGCCTTCTGCTGGTTTCGGATGGAGTGACCCAGGCCGGGATGGGCCGCGGGCTCACCTGGGGCTGGGAGAGCGAGGGACTCTGCCGGTTTGTCACCGACCGCCTGGCCACCGGAGCGGGCCCGTCAGGACTGGCCGATAAAGTCCACGCCCGGGCGCGCGAGCTGTGGCGCGACGCCCGCGGGGATGATGTCACCGCGCTGCTGCTGCACTGCCGCCCCGGCCTGTGTGTGAACGTGATCACCGGCCCGCCCGCCGAGCGCGGCGCCGATTTCGCCGTGGCCCGGCGTTTCCTGCAGGCCGCGGGCCCCAAGGTGATCAGCGGGGCGACCACGGCCAAGATCGTGGCCACGCACCTGAAAAAGCCCCTGCGCGTGGAGGACAACCCCAAGAGCATCCTGGCCCCGCCGCTGCTGTCGGTGGAGGGGATCGACCTGGTTACTGAAGGATTGGTCACCCTGAACCAGGCGCACAACATCCTGGACGAGGACCCGCGCCGCTATGACCCCGAGAGCGGGGTCTCCGCCCTGTGCAACCTGTTGCGCCGCGCCGACCGGGTGAATTTCAGCGTTGGCGGGGCGGTCAATCCGGCCAACCAGGACATCGGGTTCCGTCAGCTGGGACTCGTGCGCCGCGAGAAAATAGTGGAGCTGCTGGCCGAAAAGCTGCGCCGGATGGGCAAGCTGGTGGTTATCGAGCGGGTTTGAACGGATATTCGTCACCTGCTTGATTTCCGGCCCTGCGTTTGCATCCCTCCCGTATTCCCCGTATATTTAAAAAGACCGGAAAATCCGGACAATAAGGGAGGGATAATGCCGAGTGCAAAAAGCTGTCTTGTCACCGCGTTGACGCTTCTGCTGCTGGTTTCGGCGGGGCCGCTTCGCGCTGACAAGACCACGAAACGGGTGGCTGCCGCTGCGACAGTGTACCGCGAGATGATTGAAATGCCGGACGACGGTGCGCCGGAATATCTGCGCAAGAACTGCCGCGCCGTTGTGATTATCCCGCACGTGGTCAAGGCCGCGCTGGGTTTCGGGGGACGGTACGGCCGGGGAGTGGCCAGCGCGCGCGGTAAGGACGGCGTTTTCAGCCCGCCCTCCTTCGTCAGCCTCTCGGGCGGCAGCGTCGGGTTCCAGATCGGGGCCTCGGCCACCGACCTGGTGCTGTTCGTGATGACCGAGCGGGGGATGAAATCTCTCCTGGAGAGCAAGGTCACCCTGGGGGCGGATGCCTCGGTGGCGGCCGGGCCGGTGGGGCGCTCGGCCGAGGCGGGCACGGACATCCAGTTCAAGTCCGATATATATGCCTATGCCCGCAGCAAGGGCGCTTTCGCCGGGATCGCCTTGGACGGCAGCGTCTTGACCACGGACGATGATACAATGAAGGAGTTCTACGGCAGCGAGGTCACGGCGAAACAGATTCTTTACGAACAGAAAGCGCCCAAGGTGCCGGCTGCGGCCAAGAAATTGATCAAGGTTCTGCCCTGAGAGATGGGTTGAGGTTACTCGGTTTTATGTGGGGGCACGGCAAGCCGTGCCCTTTTCATTGAGCGAGCCGCGGCTGCCCCTGACCGCGCTGTCACCGGGGACAGCATGCCGGATTCAATCGACAATCTGGTCCGGTTCGATGCCCGGGTGGGCGGAGTGGCCGCTGAAATTGTCGAGATGCAGCTCCCGGGTGTCGTGGACCTCCAGAGCGGGCCCATAGCAGTCGGGAGGATTGTCACCCCACGTGACCCTCGTGTTTCTCAGGCTGACCCCATCCGCGAATCTGCAATAAATGCCCGCGTTTTTGCTCCCGAAGGTTTCCTTGAACTCGTCGCTCGGCCGAAGGTCGTACTCTCCACCCTTCCATTCGCTGGATTTTACGATTTCCACCTGGACATTGTCGAGCACCAGATCCTTGATCGGAGCATCACCCCAGCCGTGAATGAACACGCCGTTTTCTCCCCGGCAGATGATGTTGCTGAAGTGGACGTTACTTATTTGCCCCACTTTTGTCTCCGGGTGCCTCGGTACGGCGGTCACATATATCGGTTCGGCCTTGCCCCACCAGTTCGGGCTGTGGAGCCGGGTCGTGACGATCATGTTGGCGAAGATGACGTTGTCGACCCGGCCCTCGTCACGGACCTGAATGCCTATCCCCCGGTTACTTCCGCTGATGACACAGGATTCGAATACCAGATTGCGGTAGTCTGCGGCGCCGGAGGTTCCGATCTTGATCGCGCAGGAGGTGGATATTATGCTGCAGCCGGTCACGGTTATGTTTTCGCAGGGTCCGTAGCCGCTGAATCGCCCACCCGTATTCTTCGGCACGATACCGTCATCCCCGCACTCGATGTGACAATTGGCGATTCGCACGTTACGGCAGTGATCCGGGTCTATTCCATCACAATTGGGCACCCGCAGATCGTTCAGGATGCGGATGCCTTCAATGAGCACATCCTCGCAGCCTACCGGATGTATTGTCCAGAAAGGCGCGTTCTGGAGAGTTATGTCCCGGATGGAAAAATGCGTGCACCTGTCCAGGAAGACCATGACCGGCCGGTTGCCGTGGGCGACAAAAATGTCCTGCTCCAGGTTCCCCATGTAAGCGGGGGAGTTGCCATCGATGGTTCCGTCACCGGATATGGAAAAAAAGGAGGCGTTTTCGGCATGTATGAGCGAACCCCGGGAATCTTCGAGGTTCAAGCCGGTTGAATCGTAATCCTCCCAGGTTGCACTCGCTTTCAGCACCGCTCCTCTTTCCACCCGGAAATCCACATTCGATCTCAGGGTGATTGAGCCGGAATAAAAAATTTTCCCCGCCGGAAGCAGCACTTCACCGCCTCCGGCCGCAAAGCAGGCATCGATTGCTTTTTGGATGGCGGGGGCATCGTTCGTCCGGCCGTCGCCTTTCGCCCCGGAATCGAGGACATTGAACACGGATGCGGACCCCGCTGTTTCGGCAAACAGGGCGGTGGCGCTGAAAGAGACGATAAGGAGCAGCCGCAAGATTGAATTTGTCGTCAAGGCTGGCGTTACCTGCATTGTTGCAGCCTCCGGTTTCGGGTGACGCCCGAAAGTCGAGGGGTGGAATGAGTCGAGGCATTAATGCTGTGTGACACGGTCAATACTTAGAGAATCAACGGTATAAGACTTTCACCGGTGTGAACCCGCGGGCGTCGTCAGGCCATCGCCACCCCGCTGCGGGCCAGGTAGCGGCGGGTGAACGGGCAGGCCTGGATGCAGATTCCACATATCGAGCGCACGTCCCACTGCTCCGGGCAGAGGCGGCGCGCCATCTCGTGGCAGGCGTGCGCGTCGAAAATCTCCTCCCGCGCGATCCCTGGACTCCAGAGCCCGCCTTTCGGCGCTGAGGCCGGGCAGACCTCCACGCAGGCGGTGCACGCGCCGCAGTGGGACTCCATCACCGGCTCGCCCACCGGCAGTGGAGCATCGGTGAGGATACGGTTGAGCCGAAGGGCCGAGCCGAACTGCGGGGTGACCAGAAGGGCGCAGCGCCCGATCCAGCCCGCGCCCGAGAGTGTGGCCACAGTCTTGTGCGGCAGCGGAGTGCGCAGGTCCCCTGCCGCGGCCCCGGACTTGGTGGGAAGATAGGCCGCGGCGCGCCAGCCGGCCGCGCGAAGGAACTGCGCCCCCGCCTCGGACAACTCGGCCAGCAGGGAGTTGACCCGATTGTATTCGGCCAGATACTCGGCCGTGGGGCCGTGGGCGATCCCGGCCACGATCGAGGGAGTGAGCGCCACGGCGATGAACACCGCCCGCGGCAGGCCCTCACGCAAATCCTCGGGCAGGCCCTGGATGTCCGCGCAGGCCACCAGCGAGGCCCCGCGCCCGGTCAGGTGCGAGCGCAAGTCCTGCAGAAGCGCATTCGGGTTCATCACTTCACCGTCTCTTTCACGTTGATCTTGCCAATCGGGTACCAGCCGTCCTCCATGCGCCCGGCGATGGCCAGCCGCACCTTGGGCGTGCGGGTGCGCGGGTCGAGGATGGCGATGTCCAGGTCGTACTCACCGTCCGGCAGGCCCAGCGGCACGCACACCGCGTCATCGTAGATAATGTCACCCGGCAGCCAGGAGCGTATGTCCGTGTCGCAGACCAGCACCTCGCTGCGGCCGTTGCCGCGCAGGCGCAGGGCCAGAGGGAACTGGCGGTAGCAGGGGGCGACGCCCTTGTTCTCCCACCAGGTCTGGAAAGCCAGCTTGCCTTGTGGCCGCACCGTGGCCGGCCAGGAGAACTTGCGCAGCACGAAACGGTAGCCCATCCGGCGCAGCCAGTCATCCACCAGGGGTTTCCACTGCGGCGGCACGCCGCTGCTCTTGGCGTTGAACGTGCTGATGTGCCATTTGAGCGCCTGGTCGAAAATGTATTTCACGGTTTTTTCATCGTATTTCTCATGCTTGAGCCAGGTCTTGAACGTGCCGCAGATTTCCATGGTGATCGGGGCTTTTTTCCAAGCGTCCAGCATCCCGCTGCGCTGGATGTCCTCGGGGTAGACATCCAGCATGTGGCACCAGTCGCCCTGCTCGTTGCGCCAGAACCCCATGTCGCCCAGGCAGTCCATGCGCCAGCCCACGTTCCGCATCTGCGGGCCTTCGCCGTTGTTACGTCCGTCCAGCCAGGTCGCCGCGATGGGCAGACCGCGCACCAGCAGGCTCGGGTCGGGGGCGTCGCCGTTCAGGGGCTGGAAGATGAGCGGGGTTTTCTTGAAGTTGTCCAGGTAGCAGTTCACCAGGTCGCACCAGGTTTGCCGCTTGAGCAGGTGCGAGCCGCTGCCCTCGCCCCAGTAGCCGATGGTCGAGACATCGATGCACTCCAGATCGGGGTTGCCGTCATAGCGCTGGCCGAAAGCCCGGATCAGGCCGCCGAAATACTTGAGATAGCGCGGGTCCTCGGGGTCGCAGCGCCACTTGCCGTCGGACAGGTTGTCCTCGGGTCCCACCATCTGACGGTACCACTGCGGCACGTCCTTGTCCGGCCCTCCACCATAGGGGGCGATCCGGACAATCAGGGTCTGGCCGCGCTCGGCCGCGGTGCGCAGGGCCTTGTCGAACATCGGCCAGTCGTACACCCCGGGCGCGGTCTCGACAAAGCGCCAGTAAACCCGGAAATAGGCGGTGGAGCAATTGGGATAGTCGGGGTTGGTCAGATCGCCGTCAAAGTCCTGGTACTGGATGGGAAAACCCTCGGTCCAGTGGTCGCCGCCGTTCAGGGTGTCGCCGTTGAAACGCTGGAAAGTGTTGAACCCGATCCCGGGGTTGTTCAGCACATCGTCGATCTCGACCGGCCGCACGTGCAGGGTATCCCCGGCGGCGGCGGCTGAGGCGAAAGAGGCGGCGCTCAGAAGCAGAGCGGCCAGCAGGACAGCGAGGCGTCGGGACATCGTTGCTCCTTGAGGCTTCTGGGTTATGGTCAATCGCCGGGCGGACGAGGCAGTGCGCCCGGAAGGGGGTGTCGGACCGGATGAAAGACTTTGCCTGTCGGAATATGACAGATATTGGATGATATCAATATAAATGAACAAAGAGTTTCGGGTAAAGGGGCCTACCGGCTCAGTCCTCCAGCGCGAACTCCGCCGCCTGCCCCTGCACCCGAAGGCTCGTACCATCCCCGGCGAGGCTGCATTCGGCCGGACTGTCCCCCAGGCTGAATACCCACCAGATACGGTTGTCCGGCCCGGCCGGGAGAGTCTTGCACAGGGACATCTGGCCGCGGGTGCCGGGGTGACGGTACAGCTCGCCGCCGTCCAGGGAATTCCCCGGCGACTGGACCCAGAGGCCCGCCCCGGCCGCGCTGACAAGCCAGGCCCCGTCCTGCGGCCACCAGGCCGCCTCCGGGCAGCCCTGCCAGGTGTAGCGGATATCCTTCACCGCCGCGCCTTTCACCCGGTCGGCCACCACCACCAGCGAGCGGCCGCAGAGCCAGATATCCCGGGTCACGCGTTCCAGGGCCAGGCTGGAGTCGTAGGCCGCGGTGAACTCCAGGCGCGTGTGCCAGAGGCTGTCGGCCTCCTGGCGGCAGACAAGGCGCTCGACACGGTGGCTGGTCTGCACCAGGCCGTTGACGACAGGATAGTTGTGCGCGCCGGGGCCGAGGGTGAAATCGCGCTCCTCGCCGCTCAGGTACTGCTGGTAGCCGGGGTCGTCGATCAGCCAGAGGCCGCGCGTGCCCAGGACCAGGCTGCCGTTGTCGCACTGGATGTGGCCCGCGGTGGCGTTGGAGGCGGAGGCCGCCACGGCCAGGTCGGCCGGCTCCCAGCCCGTGCGCAGCACCACGGCGTAAAGGGCGGCTGAGGCCCCCGGCGCGGGCGGCGCGGAGCCGAAAGAGCGCGGGAAGCCTGACTGCGCCAGCGCGGCCAGGCCATCCGCCCGCAGGATCGTGACCGGGAAATGCTCCAGGTACCAGGCGGCAAGCGAGTCGGGGCGGAAACCCAGGAGCTTGGCCTGGGCATCCGCGTGGAACGGCATCTGGAGCGGCTCGACATCGTCGAACGGCGCGAAACGCCAGAGGCAGCCCGACGCGGCCAGCCACACGGCCTGGCTCAACACACGGGCCACCTGCGGGTTGCCGAGCACCGCCCGTCGGCTTTCCTCCGGTGCGTCCCGCAGCCAGTCGGCCACGAAATCCAGGATGTAGCCGTCGTACGAGAGCCCCTCGGTCAGGCCGCGCGCACGCAGGTCCAGCTCGGCCTGGACCAGGGCCAGGCAGTGGCGCTCCAGCTCTGGCAGAAGCGGGTGGCCGCCGGCCCGGGCGGCCAGGCACAGGCCCAGGGTGGCTATGACAGGGATGTTGTGGAGCACCTGCGGGTCGGCGGACAGGACCTGCTCCGGGGTGGTCAGCCCGAGACGGCCGGCCTGGAGCCAGGCGGAGTGGTTGTCCACCAGACGGCCGCAGGCCGCGGCCAGGCTGTCCTTTAGCTGCGAACTCAGCCAGCCCCAGTTGCGGCGGGCCAGGTACATTGTCCGCGCCGCGTGGCCGACCGAAAGGTGCGGCTGGGCCTGGGCGTTGTAAGTGGGCCAGCCGGCCAGGGCCGCGAGGTCCCGTTCGGCGGCCTCGCGGAAACGTGCCTCGCCGCTCAGCTCGCCGGCCCAGCCCAGGCAGCCCACCCGCTCCTCCAGCTCCCAGAGCATCCAGATTTCCCAGGGATAGACAAGGCTGCTGTCCTCGACCGGCACGGGCGGGTTGTCGATCCGGGCCACGGGCAGCGGGTAGGCCAGGCTGCGGTGGATGCGGTAGTAGTCGACCCGCAAGCGTTTCTGTCCCAGGTAATCCTGGGCGCGGCGGACGATTTCCCGGGCGTAGGGGTTATCGGCCCGGTCTGCGCCGACGTGGCCGGAGCAGCCTGCGGCGGTTGTCAGCGCGGCGACAAAAAGGGCAGCCACAGCGATCCAGGAACTCGGGCGTGTCAGGTGCAGGCCCATCGCGTCTCTCCCTGCGGAAGTGGAAAGCCGGCTGAAACCGAGTCTTATCTCCGGTTCATATAAAGACCGTGATAGCATTGAACACCTGCATTGCGTTTTATTCAGGGGGCGGACCCTTGTGTCCGCCCGGTCGCACACGCGGGTGCGACCCTGCATGAACCAAGAGCATGCCAATCGTACAACCCGCTTTTCTGCACGCCCCGAAGGCGACCACGGAGTCCCGGCGGCCGCCTGACGGTTCAAATCAGAACTGATCACCCCAGTACCAGCGCATCTGGAAATTCGAGATGTCCTCGAACGCGGCCGGGTCGCCCTTGGCCGGGCCGTAATGGTTCCCGCCGCCGAACGTGGTCAGGTAGAGCATGCCAGGGTGAACCGGGTCGAA
>JAJFUG010000208.1 GCA_021372515.1 bacterium | reverse complement strand
TCCGTAAACACTTAAGATTGACGCAGAGTCTCGGTTTGGACGAGTTTGCGGCCCCCGCTGGCTTTGCTGCTTTGGCCGAAACCAAAGCAGAAATGAGACGGTCAGCTTCAAACTGCAAGTTCCTAACCGGACAATGCTGGTGGGCCAGGAAAGACAGCCGGATATAATCCGCCAGGAGCCAGAGTCCCACCAGCGGCACGAGGTCGGACAGCCCCGCATTCCCAGCCCGGAGATATTGATCGCTATACATTGAGGGTTTCTTGTATTTCTTGGGGGATGGCTACTCGGTCAGGATTTTTCTGCGAAAAATCCCTCCTTTCACCATCCCCCGACCCTTTGAGCATTTCCCCATCTGGGAGGATTTTTGTGCGACAAAGGGATTTTCAGGCTTACCGGCGTGCATTTATCACTTTTGAATGACTCGAAACTTGCGTTTCATTTCTCGGATGATTGCCAGGTTGGCGATCCCGATCGCCGGACAGATCCTGTGGCGCGGGCGCTTATGTGGATCACGCCGAAAAAATGGGCAAGTCATGAATTGCGGCGGAAGACCTAAGGCCGCTCCTCGGGTTCGGCTTCTGGCCGGGCGAGAAAAGCCAGCCGGACAAAGACCGCCAGGAACCAGAGGCCGACCGGCGGCCCGATATCAAACAGCCCGGCATCCCCGGGCGGAGTGGGGAACGTGCCCAGATTGAGCGCCAGCAGCGCCACACTGAGCAGGAGACCCGGAATCCCGAACAGCCTTCCGAAACCCGGCCGCCGCAGCATGGCCAGCGAAAACAGCCCCGCTCCCAGACCGATATAAATATCCCAGGCCACGTCCAGCCCGAGCCAGAGCCCGACAAACTCCGGCGGCGCTCCCTGCGCCGAGGCACGGGCCTTGACCGCCAGTTGCACCAGCAGCATCGCGGTCAACAGAGCACCGGCCGCGAAAGTGAACGCCGAACCCAAGCTTGCGGCGACTGAGGGCCTCTGTCGCTGCAGAGTACGGCTCAAGCCGAGGCCTGCTACTCCAAGCAGCGGCCCCAGGCCGGCTCCAACCAGCACCAGGCCCGCGGGTGGAAGTTTCTGCGAGGCAATCGCGCCATAGAGCAAAATTGCGCACAACCCAGACCAGGCGCCGGTTTTCGCCCAACTGGATGTCGATTCATTCTCGATAGAAACGGCTGGCATCGGGATTCTCCTTCGATTGGTCTGGATTGAGGCTGGATCAATGGAGAGGTATATAACGATAGGACTATGAGGCTGAAAGAAGAGTTTCAATTTTCGGCATAAACAACAAAAGAAGGCCCCGCGTAGCGGCGGAGCCTTCCTCCGGACGGGGTTCTTGGCAGAGCGACCCGCCCGAACCGGCGTACTATCTGTGCGCCCGGATTCAAGCTTTTTTATCGAACAGCAATCCCATCAACTCGTGCAGGGTCCTGGCATTGTCCAGAAAGTCCTGGCTCGGCACCTGGCGGATCAGACGTTTGCTGCGGGCGTCCTTTATCTGCACCACTCTGCGTTCTGTTGACTCATCGATGTAATACCTGGCCTCGAGATCGTATACCTCCAGCAACCGGTTCAGCTCCTGGAGCAGCGCCGAGGAATCCTCCTCGGAAAGTTTTTCCGCTGCTGGGGCCTGGTTTCCCGCAGCCTCTGTCAGCTGTTCGGTTGCTCCGTTCCGTGGATCGGCCCGCCGCGACACCTCCGCAGAAGCGGACCGAGCCATCGAGGACGCCGCGCCGGTGACAAGCGATTCAGTCGGGATGACCCTATCCGTCATCGCTTACCTCCTGCGGCAAAACATTCTTCCATAAGAGCCTTTCCCCCGACCTGTGCCGGCCGGGGGAAAGGGGTCAGTCTCAGCTTATCAGCTGGAGTACGTTGTTCGACAGCGCGTTCGCCTGGCGCAGGAAACTGGTGGCCGAGGTGAACAGTATCTGTCCGGTGACGAACTCGATTACCTCCTTGGAGTAATCCAGGTCACGTATCTGTGATTCGCTGTTCTGCAGGTTCAGGCTCGCCACCTGCAGGTTGGAGATCGTGCTCTCCAGGCGGTTGGAGACCGCGCCCAGGGTGCTGCGCTGGGCCGAAACCGTGTTGAGCGCGTTGTCGACCGCGCGGATGGCCTGGTTGGCCAGGTTCTGGTCGGTCAGGTTGATCTTGTCCACCTGCAGGGCCTTGGAACTCATGGTGTTGATCTGTGTCGAGAGTTCCTGGCCCGCCGCAGCGCCGATATGGAAAGTGAGCGGCCGCGGCGAGACCTGCAGGACGAAGTTCTGGGCGCCGGAGACCGAAAGCGGCCGCACCACGCTGAACCCGGCCACCGTGGTGGAGCCGCCGATCGAGATGTCGAGATTGGTGCGGAAATTCAGGTCCACGCCCTGGATCAGGCCGCTGGCCCGGTCGCCGCTGACTTTCAGCGATTTCTGGGTCGTCGGTCCGCCGTTGGCGCCGATGTCGGTCACGGTGAGGGAGAATATCGGGCTCTTGCCCTCCTGGATCTCCGAGAAGCCGAACGCGCTGAGCGAGGAGGCGTCCCCGCCGAATGTTATGCGCCGTCCCGGCTCGGGAGTTACTATATAGAGCTGGGTCACGTTGTCCGCGCCCACGTTGGTGGCCACGCCCACCAGCTTGTCACCCACGGCGGAGGGATTGCCCACACTGAGGTCGGTGGAGGTGGTCGGGTCGTTCATGGCCAGGGAGATGCGCTGGGTGACATCGTTCAGGGTGTCGGTGCGGAAGAGCGTAACATCCACCAGGTTGTTCGAGGAATCGGAACCGAGTTTGATCGTGACACTGTCCACGCCGGAGCCGAATACGCCGAAGTCCTGGAAGCGGCTGATCGACTGGAGCTGGGTGCTGGCCTGGGCGTTGGCGACATTACCGTTGCTGTCGATGGTCACGAAGACCTCGGAGGTCTGTACCTGGAGGCGTCCCAGGTCCTGGGCGCTCACCGTGATCGAGAACAGCCCGCCGGCGCCCACATCGCCCACCGTGATACCGTTGATGCTGTCGGGGTTGTTGGTGCTGACCAGGGCGCCCACGTTGCCGTTGAGCAGCTTGATCGAGTTGTACTCGGTGGCGTTGGCGATGCGGTCGATCTCGTCGATCAACTGGTCCACTTCGTTCTGGATGGCCAGGCGGTCACGGCTGGTCAGGGTCCCGTTGGCCGCCTGCACCGACAGCTCACGCATGCGCTGCAGGATGTTGTTGTTCTCGGCCAGGGCGCCCTCGGCGGTCTGCATCAGCGAGATACCGTCCTGGGCGTTGGCGATGGAACGCTCCAGCCCCACCACCTGGGCGCGCAGGTTTTCGGCGATGGTCAGCCCGGCCGCGTCATCCGCAGCCCGGTTGATTCGAAGTCCCGAGGAAAGACGCTCGAGCGACTTGGTCACCCTGTCACTGGCAATTCCCATTTGCCTTTTCGCCAGTAGCGCCGGGATGTTGGTGTTGATCGACAATCCAGGCATTTGATCCTCCTTGATGCCGGGTCCCGTCCGTTCACCCGGGTCGGTTTATGTGGTTACCCTGTATCGCTCTGCGATGAGTCCCACTGGTCCCGACCACCGGACTGATGGGTGGGTGACGGTGTGCGGCCGTCACGGACCCATCGGCCCGGATGAACCCTCCGGCGCGGACGGTGCGCCCGGTCTCTCCTTTTCCCGCATCTGGCGGCGACCGGATAACGGAGGAAGGTGGAGAGGACCGGTGTTGCGCTCCAACCGCGTCAAGGGCGGTCAGGATACAGCGTTTGTAAGCGTTCTCGGGTTATGCCTGGGAAAGTCTGCGAAATGAAAGGCCGGGGCGGGCGTACTGCGCGGCGGGACAGGCGGACAGTATCCGGAGCTTGGTTGCCGGACACTGTCCGCTGCCTGCGGAATCCCCGTGACGCTTCTTCGCGGATTTTCCCTTGCCGGGCCGGACGGTTGCAGCCGTTGACGGACCGGGTTACTGCACTCGATCACGGTCGCCGAAATGATGCGCGACGGCCGGAATTCTTGTTTTTTCTTTGGATTGCCGAGAGAAGGAACACCGGGAGGTACTTCAGGGAAAGATAATCATAAAGGAGGTGAATGCAAATGCACAAACCACTCCTCCGACTCTCACCCCAGTTTGCCAGGTCTCTTCTTCGCGGAATCCGATTCAGCCAAGCCGCCGGGGAAATTGCAGTTTCGCCTCGACAGCCTTTGTCACCGGTTGCAGCGGTCACTACGGCCGAATTCTAATATCGTATATCGGCAAGGTGCTGGATATCTTTAATCTTTTTTTTTACGCTTTTTTTGCCGTGTTCAAAGATCGGATGGCCTGAATACGGGCGGAAAAAATTGCGTGAAATGTGAGAACAATCTGCACTCTTTGCCGGTCCCGGAGCCCGGATTCCGGCGGTCCCGGATACTGTCCGGCCCAGCGCCGGAGCGTCCGCAGGGGCGCCGCAGAGAGGCCAAAAATGATGTAATTGATTGAAAAACAAATTAATAACGAGTGGAGAGAGGCTTGGTGGGACCGTCCCCCGCAGACAGAAATGCCGCGCCTGGCACGCAGACGCGGCATACTGGGGTACGGAACTTGCTCTGTCGGAAGTCGCACCCCAATTCTTGTCGCCCAGGATGGGCTTCAAGGATGCTTCTTCGCGGAAGAAAGGTGCAGGGCTTTTGAAGTTGCAGCTTCAAAAGCCCATTTTTTGTATAAAAAGCCGGCTCCGGTGACATACCCCCGGTCCCCGGAGCCGGCTTGCACTTCATACAGCAGATCTGTAATTACCTGCGGTCATCTCTCGATCGCTTTCCGTTAGAACCTGCCGGTCACATTACAGTCTCACCTTCCACTCAGACGGCTCGGGCCATTATCCCCGGATCAGGCTCAGCACGTTGTTGCTCAGCGCGTTGGCCTGGGTCAGGAACGAGGTGGCGGAGCTGGTCAGGATCTGCGACGAGGTGAACTTGATCACTTCGTCGGAGAAGTCCAGATCGCGGATCTGGCTTTCGGACGCGCTCAGGTTTTCCTCGGCCACGTTCAGGTTGGCGATAGTGCTTTCCAGACGGTTCTGCACGGCGCCCAACTGGGCTCGCTGACTCGACACCTGGCTGATCGCCACATCGATCGACTTGATCGACTGCTGGGAGAAGAACTGGTCCGAGACGTTGAGCCCGGCGATGCCAAGGCTGGTCGAGGACATATCGCCGATCTGCGTGTTGAGGTAGTTGCCGTGGTTCGGGCCGATCTGGAAGGACAGTGGACGCGGCGAAACCTGCACCACGAAACCATCCGGTCCGGCCAGGGCGTTCTGGACCACCTTGGATACCTGGTAGGCGTTGATATCGTCCTTTGCCGTGGCGCTGATACTGATATCGAGTGTAGTGCGGAACCGCAGGTCCACCCCCTGGATCAGGCCGCTGGCCGTATCACCGTAAACGCGGGAGACACGGTCCGGGATCGTGCCGGAGCCGATATCCTTCACTGTGATCGAGAAGATCGGGGAGACAGCGGTCTGGATCTCGTTGAAGCCGAGGGCCGAAAGCAGCGAGCTTTCGCCACCGAACGTCATTGAGCGTCCCGGCTCAGGAGTGGTCACCACGATAGAGGTGGCGCCCACACCGCCGCCGGCCGGGGCCAGACCGACCTTACCGATGGACACCAGAGTGGCTCCGTCGGCTATGGTTGCGGCCATGCCCAGATCGAGGACCGAGTTGGGGTTGTTGATCGCCAGGGACATTTTCTGGGCCAGCTGGCCCAGGGTGTCGGTGGCGAACACCTGGATCTCGGCGATCCGGTTGCTCGAATCGGTGCTCATGGTCAGAGTGACCGAATCGATGCCGCCGGTGAACACACCGAAATCCTTGAAACGGCTGATCGACTGGAGCTGGGTGGCTGCGTTGGCGTCGATCGGGTCACCGTTTTCCTTGATCGTCACGAACAGCTCGGAGTTCTGGACCTGGAGCTTTCCGATCGAGACCGCGGAAACTGCCACCGAGAACGTGCCGCCGACTCCCACGTTACCCACGACCAGACCCTTGATGCTGTTGATCGGGTCATCGGTGGAAACCAGGGCGCCGACATTACCGTTGAGCAGGTTGATGCTGTTGAAAGTAGTGGTGGCGCTGATGCGGTCCACTTCGGCCAACAACTGCGTGACTTCATCCTGGATCGCCTTGCGGTCGCGGCTGGTCAGCACACCGTTGGCGGACTGGACGGCCAGGAAGCGGATACGCTGCAGTACGTTGTGGGTTTCGTTCAGACCACCCTCAGCCGTCTGGATCAGCGAAATAGCATCCTGGGAGTTGGACACTGCACGGCCCAAACCTTTCACCTGGGCACGCAGATTTTCTGCGATCGACAGGCCGGCTGCATCATCCGCGGCCCGGTTGATTCTCAACCCAGATGACAGTTTCTCAAGGGATTTGCTGGTCGCACGGTTGTTGATCAGCAGATTCCTTCGTCCGTTAAGGGCCGCAACATTTGTATTAAGGGCTAAAGCCATCTTGAATCCTCCTTGATCGTCTGTTAAGGTCTCCATACCCAACAGCGCGTTCTACATATTCTCCACTTTCCTGCGGATAGGGTTCAAACACATGAAACTATCCACTCAGTTTCATGTCAACCTCCTGGTTGGGAATTGTTCTGGCATCGACCGGATAATTTTGTTTTCCATATGGGAAAATAGTTCTCTTTCGGCGTTGTATTTCTCATCTCGGTTGCCCGGATAAGAGGGTCGATACACCTTGGCGCATGCCTACTTACAGGGTGCCTGGGCGCTCAAATGCGCCTCAGATGCGCAAATGCTGTGTGCGATGGCTCGAACTTGGTCGACTGGCAGGGTTATCCGGAAAGCTGGTATGAGGATTGCAGTACAACAAAACGGCACAATCTACATCATACCAAAATGGGTCCACTTTCCCGGGTAGACCTGCAACTTATCAACTGGTGTAATTGTGCTTCCGGGCTTTTGGAGTGGCGGCTCCAAAAGCCTTTTTTTTTGTTGTGCTTCTCTTGGCCTGCCAGATTTGGTCACACTTTGTCGATCACCCCCCGGGGTTGCACATCCCCGAAGGCTGTCTGAGGGTAATTCGAGCTATCCGGTCGCCGCCGTACACATGCAATGCCGATGAAACTATCGGCTATACTCCTATATCGGCAGTGTAAATTGAAAGTTTAGAATTTTTCAAAATAATTTTGGACGGCAGTCGCCGCGGCGGAGGAAGTGAATTCTTCCGCCGTGACTGTTCCGGTGAAAACCGGGAGGGATATTTTTCCTGCGGCGACGGCTCCGGGCCCGGCCCGGGCAGAACCCGGGCCGGGCCTCAGGGAGCCTGGCGGAATTACTGGATCAGGTTCAGAATATTGTTGCTCAGCGCGTTGGCCTTGGACAGGAAATTGGTGCCCGAGGCGGTGAGTATCTGCGCGGAAGTGAACTCGATCACCTCGCTCGAGAAGTCCAGATCGCGGATCTGGCTCTCCGAGGCCTGCAGGTTCTCCTTCGCGACGCTGAGGTTGGCTATCGTGCTTTCAAGGCGGTTCTGAATCGCACCGAGTGTGGAACGCTGCGCCGAGACCAGATCAATCGCCCGATCGATCGGCTTCAGCGACTCCTGGGCCAGGAACTGATCGCTCACGTTGATACCCTCTATGCCGAGTGACTTGGAGGTCATGTCTCCGATTTGAGTGTTGATGTAGTTGCCGTGGTTCGGGCCGATCTGGAACGAGAGCGGCCGCGGCGAAACCTGCACCACGAACCCGTCCGGACCTGCCAGTCCGTTCTGTGTGAGCTTGGAGATATGGTAAGCTCCAACCGAATCGGTGTCGACGCTGCTCAGGCTGATATCCAGGGTGGTGCGGAACTTGATGTCCACGCCCTGGATCATGTTGCTGGCCCGGTTACCGTAGACACGCTGGGTCTTGGTCGAAATCCTGCCCTCACCAATATCTTTGACTGTCAGCGAGAACACCGGCAGCACGGCGGTCTGGACCTCGTTGAACCCCAGGGCGGTCAGCAGAGAGGCGTCCCCGCCGAACACCAGCTTACGGCCGGGCTCGGGAGTGGTGATCAGGATGCTGGTCGCACCTGCGGAGCCGCCGGCCGGAGCCAGGCCCACACTGGCGATGCTCACCAGCTTGGCTCCGTTGCTGATTCCGGAGGCCAGACCCAGGTCTGTGGTGGTTGAGGGGTCGTTGATCGCCAGGGAGACTTTTTTCATCAGGGCGCCCAGGGTGTCGGTGGCGAACACCTGCACCTGGGTTATCTTGTTGTCCACATCGCTCGACATGGTCAGGGTCACCGAGTCCTGGCCGCCGGCGAACACTCCGTAGTCACTGAAACGGCTGATCGACTGCAACTGCGTGTTCATATTGGCGTCGCGCGGCACACCGGCCTCGTTCACGGTGACGAAAGTCTGGGAGTTCTGCACCTGCAGCTTGCCCAGGTCGATCGCATTGACCGCGACCGAGAACGTGCCGCCGCCGCCCACGTTGCCCACGATGATGCCGGTGATCGAGTTGGGGTCATCGGTCGAGACCAGGGCGCCCACGTTGCCGTTGAGCAGATTGATGCTGTTGAAAGTCGTGGTCATGGCGATACGGTTGACCTCGTCGATCAACTGCCCGACTTCATCCTGCACGGCCTTGCGGTCACGGCTGGTCAGCGTGCCGTTGGCCGACTGGATCGCCAGCTCGCGCATGCGCTGCAGCACGTTGTGGGTCTCTCCCAGCGCACCCTCTGCGGTCTGGATCAGCGAAATGGCATCCTGCGAGTTGGCCACCGCCCGGTCCAGGCCCTTGACCTGAGCACGCAGGTTTTCGGCAATCGTCATCCCAGCGGCGTCGTCCGCGGCCCGGTTGATCCTCAGGCCACTGGAAAGGCGCTCGAGGCTCTTGGCCTGGCGCTTGTTCTGGACCAATAGGTTCCGCCGGGTGTTTACGGCCGGGATGTTGGTGTTGAGTGTCAGTCCAGCCATCGGAAAATCCTCCTTGATTCAGTTTCGGTAAGCATCCTTACTCACCCATAGCTGTTCATTTTTCACCTTGCCGTCACAGGGCGCGGCGCTCTCTGCCTTGCCTGCGTCAATCCCGCGCGGCCGTTCACATCCGGGAGCACGTTTTCTCTGCGAACGCACCCCTCCCGTACTGGGGCATTGCTGCCAGTTCGCCGCTACACTCCTCCTTTTCCGGCGTTGGATATAGCTATCCACAGTTGGCGGTTTCTCGATCTCATGTGGGTCCGGGACAGCCGCCGCGTCGACTTCCGCCGCAGCCGCATCCCGCTTTTCACACCAGACCCGTCCTCCGGCCTGCGGTTCCCATCCGGGCGCAGAGCTTCCCCCTGACCGTATCGCTCCGGTCCCTGGAGGGTCTGGGATTGCCGCAGCGCTTGCCTTGCGGCTGGTGCGGGCAATCCGGCCTGGCTGTTGTGCTGGGAATCAGGTCGGACCTGTGATGTGGGGATTCAGCCTGTCATGGGCGGACCTCCTTGTCCGTATCGGATCTTCCTTGATCCGTCGATTCAGGGTTCACAGCATCGGGGCCGCAGCTCAAGCCGGAGGGTGCGTTCCACCCGCCCGAGCCGGACACAATACCCCGAGGGTTTATGAAACTGACTATGTTTCTCGTTCTCTTTTTACTCCGGGCGTTCTCCGCCCTCCGTTTCGAAACATCCACGTTTACCGACTGAGCCAATACAATACTTATATGTTAGCTTCCGTATGTCTTTTTCCGTCACCTGCCGCCTGCAGTGTCCACACCCCAGGCAGCTCTGCCGTTCACACCGGCAGGTTCACAACTATCCCGCTCAGCCGCCGATCAGGGTCAGCACCGTGTTGCTCAGGGCGTTGGCCTGGGCCAGGAACGAGGTGGCCGACTGGGTCAGCACCTGGAGCGAGGTGAAATTCACGATCTCGTTCGAGAAGTCCAGGTCGCGGATCTGCGACTCACTGCTCTGCAGGTTCTCGGTGGCGATCTGCAGGCTCTGGATCGTGCTTTCCAGACGGTTCTGCACGGCGCCCAGGTTGGCGCGCTCGGCGTTCAGGCGGTTCAGGGCCACATCCACCGTCCGGATCGACTCGCCGGCCAGGGTCTGGTCCACGATGTTGATCCCGTTGATTCCCAGGCTCTGGGCGCTGATGTCGCCGATCTTGGTCGAGAGTATATCGCCCTGGTTCGCGCCGATCTGGAACACCAGCGGGCGCGGGGTGATCTCGAGCAGGAATTTCGAGCTGTCCTGGTTCTGGCTCACCACGAGCTTCGGGATGTTGAACCCGCCCACCTGGGTGGTCGAGGCCCCGGAAAGGCTGATGTTCAGAGTGGTGCGGAATTTCATGTCCACGCCTTGGATCAGCCCGGAGACACGGTCGCCGAACACCTTGAGACTGCGCGGGATGTAACGGGCGAACGGTGCGGAGATATTATTCACGGTCACCGAGAACACCGGCGGCTGGGCCTCCTGAATTTCGGTGAACCCGAAAGCGGACAGGGTCTTGTCATCGCCGCCCCAGACCAGGCGACGGCCGGGCTCCGGGTTGACCACTGTGAGCACGGTGCCGCCAGGCTGACCGCCGGAGGGGCTTTCGCCGACCGAGGCGATACTGACCAGTTGGGCTCCGTTGGAGATACCGCCGCCCAGGTTCAAGTCCGTGGTCAGGCTCGGGTCGTTGATCGCCAGCGAGATACGGCCCTTGACAATCTCCAGCGTATCGGTGGCGAACAGCTCGATGTTGGTCACCTGGTTGCCGCCGTCCGAGCTGAGTGTCAGGTTCACACTGCGCACTCCACCCTCGAACACAGCGAAATTCTTGAAGCGGCTTATCGATTGCAATGTGGTATCAGCCGTGGCGTCATACACGTTGCCCTTGTCATCCACCCGGGTCATGATACCGGAACCCAGCAACTGGTTACGTCCGAACATCCGTCCCCCACCCGGGGCGGCGGCCACGTTGATCGCTACGGAGAAAATACCGCCGTCGGCCACGTCGCCGACCACGATCCCGTTCATGTCCAGGGGGTTGGAGGTGCTCACCAGGGCCGAACTGTTGCCGTTGAGCAGGTTGATGCTGTTGAACGTTGTGGTGGAGCTGATCCGGTTGATCTCGTCGATCAGCAGCGAGACCTCGTTCTGGATCGCCTGGCGGTCGCGGCTGGTCAGGGTGCCGTTGGAGGCCTGCACCGAGAGTTCGCGGATTCGCTGGAGGATGGAGTTGCCCTCGTTCATCGCGCCCTCGCCGGTCTGGATAAGCGAAATTCCGTCCGAGGCGTTGGTGATCGCCCGGTCGAGACCGATGACTTGCGCGTGGAGGTTTTCGGCAATGGTGAGACCGGCGGCGTCATCGGCGCTGCGGTTGATACGCAGACCGCTCGACAGACGCTCCATGCTCGTCTTGAGCTTGTCGTTCACCCGTATGAGGTTACGGCGGGCGGTAATAGCGGAAATGTTGGTGTTCAGTGACAGAGCCATCTCATCCTCCTTGATGATCCAAAAGCATCCTTGCTTTAAGGAGCTCTGTAGTCGTGCGGGGGCGTTCCCTGCTCCCGCTCGATTATTTTTTGCTGCCTGTGGAAACCGGTGCTTTTGCTCCAGTCCTGTTAAGTGGTCGCAAGATTGTGCCGCGTCGCGGCCTGCGCCTGGGTGCGCACCCTTCCTGGGTACGACAGCGCCTTGGCCTGCGTCGAGTGCGGCTCGCTGCGGCTTGCCTGTTGTGATTATCGGTCAGCCGGGTGAGAGACTTTAGAAAATCGTATGGAAACCGTGGTGGATGATCGACGTGAAAATCGGCAGATTGCCTGATTAAGCGGCTTTCAGCGTAGAAGGACCGCGCGCACGGGCGAGGCTTCCACCCCGTCCAGCTTGAGCGGAAGGCAGATCAGGGTGTACTCGCCGGGTGGCGCCGCCGCCAGGTCGATCCCCTCCAGGATCAGCGCACCGGCAGTCAGAAGCGCCCGGTGCGCCGGGTAGTCGTGGCTGTCGAACGGGTCAACCGAGTAGTAGTCCAGTCCCACCAGCGGCACGCGCAGTTCGGCCAGGTGCCGGGCGGCCCCAGCCGTCAGGTGGACATATTTTTCCGAGAAGCGGCGGCTTCGCACCAGCCCGCTGGCCGAGTTGGCGGTCTTGAACAGCACCGCGCGCTCCACCGGCAGGTGCAGGGCCAGCAGTTCTTCCTGCTCCACGGCTTTGGGGTTGTCGCTTTCGACCACCAGCGCGGGCAGGATGAAGCGCTCGGGCGG
>JAJFUG010000207.1 GCA_021372515.1 bacterium | reverse complement strand
CAGGTGGAACAGTCCACCTGCGGCACCGGGGTGTCGTGGCCGCCCTCATCCACTCCGGCCAGGGCGGCGTGGCAGTCCACGCAGCTTAAGGACGCGTGGCTGGAGCTGTCCAGCTGGGCCGCGCGGATATAGAGCGAGTGCTCGGCTCCGCTGGAATCAGTTGTGCTCAGGTCGGTCTGGCCGTGGCAGGTCAGGCAGACTTTGGAATCCTGGGCCGCGGCGGGCCGGGCGACAAACAGGCCGAGTAAGAAAAGCGGCAGGACGAGGCAAAAAGCGGCTGCTTTGCGGCTCGTGACAGAACGTTCAAGGTCGAGTGCGTGCATGCGCCGGGTTCCGTAAAGAGTTGAATGGTTCAGTTGTCTCTGTCAGGTCGTGACGGCCCCGGACACTGTGGGGCCGGAGGGGAAATGCACGCCCATCTGCGCCCGCACCCGTCCGGCCATATCCGCCGGGATGTGCCGCAGCATGCGCTCGAACTCCAGCGGGTGGTGCTCGGCCAGGTGCTCCAGCTCCATGCGGCCGTTCATCCAGACCCGGCTCATCGGGAACACCTCCGGGTTCAGGTGCACGTTGTACATGTGCCAGATGATCACCGCCAGGAAAGCCAGGATCGCCTCGAAGCCGTGGATCACACGGATGATGTCGAGCACGGGCCGCGGGAACACCAGCGTAGCCTGGACCGGGAACCAGAGGCAGGCCCCGGTGGCCAGCATGATCGCGCTGCCCCAGGCCGCGGCGTAGTACTCGAATTTCTCGATGAAATTGAAACGGTCGAAACGGGGCGGCTCGCCGCTGCGTCCAAGGTTGAAACTCAGCATGGCGAACGCCTGGCGGATGTCGTCGATCCAGACCACCATGCGCCGAAGGTCGCTGTTGCCGCGCACGCTGAACAGCACGTAGAACACATGAAACACCGACGCCGCCAGGAGCACCACCGCGGCAACCCGGTGGATCAGCCCGCGCAGCTCGTAGGCCCCTTCGAAGAAAAACATGTGGCGCACGAGCGGGCTGCCGGCGAACAGCAGAGGCATGCCGGTGGCGATCAGGGCGAAAAAGCTCGAAAAGAGCAGGATATGCTGGACCCGCTGGACCACTGAAAAGCGCTGGTAGTACAGACGGCCCTCGTGTTCGACCAGGCGGTCGGCGTATTCGTCCTCTCGCGCGCTCATGGCTTTTTCTCCGGGCCTTCTTCTTTATCGCCGCCCTGCGTCCGTCTGCGGCGACGCGCGGCCAGGTCGAGCGTGATGTAGCCCACGAACCCGCCCACCAGGGCCAGGATCAGCAGCACATAGGCCCGCTTGACCAGCCAAGCGCCCAGGTTCTCGTGCGGCTGGCCCTGCACGTGGATCTTGCCCTTGGCGAAATTCTCCCCGGCGTTGGGGTGGCACTTGCCGCAGGTGGCGGCCAGGTTGGCCGGGTTGACCGGGCTTTTGGGGTCGCTTGAGGGCCGGATGTTGTGGAACCCGTGGCAACTGGCGCAGTTGGCCACACGCATGTCGCCCAGCTTGAGCGCCACGCCGTGGTAGCTGGTCAGATAGCTGTCCAGCCGTCCCAGGGGCAGGCCGTACTTGGCGCTCAGGCTCTGGTCCTCGTGGCAGCGCGAGCAGACCTGGGCCAGCTGGCGCGGGTTCACCCGGCTCTCGGGGTCATCCGGCGGGCGGATGTCGTGCTCGCCGTGGCAGTCGGTGCAGAGCGGGACATCCCGGTTGCCTTTAAGGTACTCCGCGCCGTGCACGCCCTCCACATAGTCCCGGTAGATGCCGGCGTGGCACTCGCCGCAGGTGCGGGGAATGCCGGCCAGGAACTTGTCCAGCGGCTGGATGCTGTGTGAGCCGTGGCAGCTCGAGCAGGTGGCCGAGATCACAAGGCCGCGCTTTTCCAGGGCCTGGGCGTGCACGCTTCCCAGGTAGAGGCTGGCTTTTTCGGGCTTGCCCATACCCTCGTGCTTGAGTCCCAGGCTGCTGTCGGCGTGGCAGCGCAGGCAGGTGGCCGGCAGGTTGGAGGGGTAGACCGGACTCTGCGGGTCCTTGACCGGCAGGATATAGTGCGAGCCGTGGCAGTCGGCGCACCCGGCGGCGTCAAGGTCGCCCTTGTCGTGGGCCGCCTTGCCGTGCACGCTGCCGGTCCAGTCGAGCATGGCCTTGTCGTGGCAGGCCGAGCAGTCCACTTTCTTAAGGCTCTCCGGGTGTGGCCAGTCGGTCACGCCGGCCAGGTCCTGGTGGCAGGCGGTGCACTCCAGGCCGGCCTGGGCGTGGACCGAGGCGGTCCAGCGCTCGGAGTCGACATAGAGCGTGTCGCCGCGTGAGCCGGTGGCGGACTGGTCGTTGTGGCACTCGAAACAGACAGCCGTGTCCTGGCCGTGCAGCGTGGCGGCCAGGACGATGAGCAACAGCAGGACCGGGAGGAGGAGTATTCGCCTGGTCATTTATCCCGCCCCCGGCGTTTTTTGAGGATTATGTCCAGGACCATCCAGACAACCACGAAAGCGCCCACGGCCCAGGCCAGCCAGATCATCGCCCGGCGCAGGTAGAAGACCGCCCCGGCGCTCCTGGACCGCACGTCCACATGAATCTTGCCGGCGATGAAATTGGCCGTGGCCTTGGGATGGCACTTGCCGCAGGTGGTGAGCATGTTCTGCGGGTTGACGCTGGAGCGGGGGTCCGAGGCCGGGTAGATATCGTGCCAGCCGTGGCAGCTGACGCAGTTGGCCGCGTTCTGGTCGCCCAGGCCCGTGGCCGTGCCGTGGAAACTCTGCTTGTAGGTGTCCAGGCGATCGGTGGAGATATCGTACCGGGCCATACGTGTCTGGTCGGCGTGGCAGGAGGCGCAGGTCTTGGGGATATTCGCCCGGCTGATCGGGGACTCCTTGCTGGTGGGGGCCAGGATGCCGTGCTCACCGTGGCAGTCGATGCAGCCCGGGGCGTTGGGGTCGTGCCGTTCCAGGTGCAGCTGGCCGTGGATACTGGCGCGGTAGGTGTCGTACACCGCCACGTGGCACTTGCCGCAGGTGGCGGGCTGGGCCGCCATGGGCAGGCTGTCGCCGGCGGCCTGGATGGAGTGCGCGCCGTGGCAGTCGGTGCAGACCGCGGCCACCTGCAGCAGGCCGTCCTTGTACAGCGCCTTGCCGTGCACGCTGCGCTCGTACTCGTGATACGGAGCCTCGGCGTGGATGTCGTGCTTGAGCACCACCCGGTTGTCCTCGTGGCAGCGGGCGCAGGTGAGCGGGATGTTGCGACGGTTGACCATGGAAAGCGGGTCGTCCTGGCCCCGGATGTCGTGCCGTCCGTGACAGTCGGTGCAGACTGCAGCCCCGGAGCTGTCGGGAGCGGCCGCCACCGCCCGGCCGTGCACGCTGTCGTGCCAACGCTCGACCGGCTTGCCCTGGACATCGGTGGAGTTTTCGTGGCAGTTCAGGCAGTTGACCGGTCCGGGTTTGGCCGGGTGCGGCAGGGTGGTGACATCGGTGTGGCAGCCGGTGCAAGTCTGGTCGGAGTGCGCAGAGTGGCTCAGGGCCAGGGTGTCAATCCAGAGGCTGTCCTGACTGAGGTGGCAGTGCAGGCAGGCCTGGTCGGCCAGGCCCTCGGCCGCGGCGGCGGGAGTCACCCCGGAGGCGAGCCAGAGGGCCAGCAGCACCGGAAAGAGTGTGGCTCCGGAAAAAACTCGCCCGACTCTGCGTTTTCTACATTCCATTTTGACCTCTGTGCTTGAGTCCCGCTTTCAGGGGCCGGACGCAAAACGGCCGCGCCGCCTGGCACTTTCTATCCCTGGAGGGAGATGCGCGATACAATTGATATGGGAAGACTGTGTTGCCGTGCCGCCGGGTCCGTGACCCGATGGCCGGGACAATTCGATCTGGAGGGCTGCCCGTTCAACGAAAGCCGCAGGTAGTCTAACGGCCCCGGAACGCTCCGGGTTTCATTCTTCCCGGCCGGGAGAGGACTGAAATACTGTCCGGCCCGGAGGCATGAAGATTATCTATCCCAACGGGCGGTCCGGGGCAGATAGCGCCCGGTCCGGCCCGGCAGCCGACAGTGCGGGAGGAGCGGGTGCGGCCGCTCCCGTGTGTGGTTCTTACTTGCTTGAAAAGCTTTGATTTAGGCGGAAAAAGCTTGTATGAATAAATTATTGCATTACTTTCGCAACGCATCTACGTTAAACAAAAATATACAACATATTTGTTCCGGCCACAATTTTGTAGAGGTTTTTCAAAATCCCACCTTATTTGATTATGCCATATACGGCAAATCCATGTCAAGCGAGCCGGAGCGACAGCGGCTCAACATAATTGCATACTTCAGAAAAGAAGAATATTTTAAGCGCTTCTCAAGACAACCCCGCTTCGAGGAGTGTATATGGAAGAACCGCTCGGGATACTGATCGATTTCACCGAGTGCATCGGCTGCGGCGAATGCGTCAAAGCCTGCCGCCAGGAGAACCACCTGACCGGCACGCCCAACGACCGGGACCTGTCGGCCGCGAACTACACAGTTGTGCTCAAGCACGATGAGATGTACTACCGCAAGATGTGCATGCACTGTCTGGAGCCGACCTGCGTCTCGGTCTGCCCGGTGGCGGCTCTGACCAAGAGCCCGGACGGGCCGGTGCTGTACGACGCGGACAAGTGCATGGGCTGCCGCTACTGCATGATGGCCTGCCCGTTCGGCGTGCCGCGCTACCACTGGAATTCGCCTGTGCCCGTGATCGAGAAGTGCATTTTCTGCCACAGCCGGGTGGAATCGGGCGGCGAGACCGCCTGCGCCTGGGTCTGCCCGATGGGGGCGACCCGCATGGGACGGCGCAGCCACCTGCTGGAGATCGCCCGAGCCCGCATCGCCCTGCGGCCGGAGCGCTACGTCAATTATATCTACGGCGAGCATGATGCCGGCGGGACCAGTGTGCTGATGCTGTCAAGCGTCCCGTTCGAGCGGCTCGGTTTCCCGATGAAACTGGGCGATGAGCCGCTGCCCACGCTCACCTGGGCCGTGCTCAGCCGCATCCCGGGGATCGTGGTCACCGGCGGGGTGCTCCTGGGCGGGATCAGCTGGATCATCAACCGCCGCATACAGCTCGAGAAGACCGGCGGGGAAGACCTGCCGGACGGCACCGAGCCGCGCTCCCGGAAAGGGGGCGGACAATGAGGGAACTGTGGCGTATCCTGGACGTCAAGGGCCGTCATATCCTGCTGCCCGCCATGCTGATTATTCTGGGAGTGGGCGTGGTGCTCACTTTCCTGCGCTTTTTCGGCGGGCTGGGCGCGGTCACCGCGCTCAACGACCACCAGCCCTGGGGCTTCTGGATCGGGTTCGATGTCCTGGGCGGGGTGGCCCTGGCCGCGGGCGGGTTCGTGCTGACCGGCACCGTGCACCTGCTGAATTTCGAGCGCTACCGCAGCGTGGTGCGCCCCACCGTGCTCACTGCGTTCCTGGGCTACATCCTGGTCAGCCTGGGCCTTCTGTACGACATCGGCAAGCCCTGGAACATCTGGCACCCGCTGATCATGTGGAACCCGCACTCGGTGATGTTCGAGGTGGCCTGGTGCGTGATGCTCTATTCCACGGTGCTGGCCCTGGAGTTCAGCCCGGTGGTGCTGGAAAAGCTGGGCTCGCAGCGGATGCTGCGCGCGGTGCACTCGTTCACCCTGCCCATCGTGATCGCGGGCGTGCTGCTTTCCACCCTGCACCAGAGCTCGCTGGGAACGGTGTTCCTGATCGTGCCGCTCAAGCTGCACCCGCTGTGGTACACACCGCTGCTGCCGCTGCACTTTTTCCTGAGCGCGGTGACAGTGGGTTTCGCCATGGTGATAGTCGAGAGCTACGTTTCCAGTTTCCTGTTCCGCAAGAGCCTGGAGACCAAGATCCTGGTGGACCTGGGCCAGTTCATGGTGGTGGCCCTGATGCTGCACCTGGTGGTGCGGCTGCAGGACCTCTGGGGCCGGGTGCCGCTGTCGGCCGTGTTCAGCGGGAAACTCGAAAGCTGGGCTTTCCTGCTTGAAATGAGCCTGTTCGTGCTGCCGCTGGTGCTGATGCTCGCTTTCCGCAACCGGATGCGGCCCTCGGTGCTGTTTGTCTCGGGGCTTTCCACCGTGCTGGCCGTGCTGACCAACCGTCTGAACGTGAGCGTTGTCGGCATGGCGCGCTCGGCAGGTTTCAGCTATTTCCCCTCCTGGTCGGAGATCTGGCTCTCGCTGTTCCTGGTTACCGGCGGGTTCATCGTGTTCATCCTCTGCGCCAAGTACCTGCCGATCTTCCCCGAGGAAGAGGGCCGGGAGTCGGCCGGGGCGTAACCCTTTCACTCGAACGTGCGAGGTACAGATGGTGAAGAGGCTCCTGTTGATCGGCTTCGTGCTGATGGCCGTGGCCAACGTGGTGCTCATCCGGGCCAACATGCGCCTGGGCTACAACATCGAGGCCAAGATCAAGCAGCCGCCCAAGGTCCACGTGTTCCAGACCCAGTACAAGGGCGGCACCCAGATCGTGTTCGACCACGAGACCCACGTGCAGGGCTACGGCCTGGAGTGCATCGAGTGCCACCATGTCGAGTCCTGCGACCACTGCCACAGCAAGGAGATCAACATGGTGGAGGTGGAGGAGCTCAAGGTGGCGCTGCACAAGAACTGCCTGAACTGCCACCGTGCGATGGAGGTGGGGCCGCGCGAGTGTGACGAGTGCCACAAGCAGTAGAGGCAACGATCTGGAACGAGACTTGATCCGAAGGGGCGTCCATGCGTGGGGGCGGGTTTCAAACCCGCCCCTTGCCGTTTATACCGGTTTGCCTTCAAGAGGCATTGGTTCGGAAGCGCTTCTGTTTTTGTAGGGGCAGGCCCCTGTGCCTGCCCTGTTTGTTTCGGGCGGCCACTGGGGGCCGCCCCTACGCGATTTTTCTTTGTTCCCGGGTTCAACGCGAATCAGTATTACGGCATCAGCAGGAAATACAGCACCATCGCCGCAGTGAGCCCCAGCCCCGCGGCCAGGCAGAGCCAGCCCGCCCCACTTTTCTCCCGCCGCCCGAACCAGATCCACAGCCCGCTGGCCGCGAACAGGATCAGCGCGGCGCTCGAAAAATCGTACATGAATGCCCACAGGTCGTAGAGCGCCCCGCCGCCGTAGCCGTGCAGACGGTGGAAACCGACCAGGGTGCCGCGCAGACCCTGGCGGGTGGTGGTCAGGGTCAGGCTGTCGCCCGAGGCCCAGACCCGCGCCTGGACGCCCAGGCCGGGACGCATCCAGTCCAGCTGCCAGGAGCCGTCCGGCAGGCCGCGCGGGGCCAGGCGCTTACCCCGGATGCCGAAACGCAGCTCCAGCACCGAGGCCAGCTGCTCCGGCTCCAGGTTGCCTTTCAGCTCCAGGCGCTCGCTCCGGACAGTCCTTTCCGGGTCCGTGCGCGGGAACCAGCTCTCGTGGACCAGGGCCAGCCCGGTCACGAAATACATCATCAGGAAAGCGGCCGCGGCCAGTCCTGCGTAAAGGTGGATTTTCCGCAGTATCTCCCGCATTCTCACCCCCTCAGCCAGACAAGAAGCATGAACAGGAGCGACAGAACGCTCACCGCGGCCAGCACGACCAGCCCGGACAGCCGCTCGCGCCGGCCCTGGGTCCAGAGCGCTATTCCGCTCACGCCGGCGAACAGGACAAAGAAAGTGCAGAACTCCGTATACCAGGGCCAGAGGGCGCTGAAACGTGAGCCTGGGATCCGCTCCATGGCGTGAAGGTTGCCGAACACACGCCAGAACCCGAAACGCTGCTCCTCCACCCGGGCGAACCCACGCGCGGGGTAGTAGTGCACCGTGTAGTGCTTGCCGGGCCTGGAAAGCCCGAACTGGAACACCCCTCCGGAGTCCCGTTCAGTCTCCCAGGGCAGCGGCCAGCCCATCAGGCCCAGCGAGTCGCGCAGAGCCTCGGCCTGCGGCATGTCCTCCCCGAGCCCGGCCACGCGCACGGCGGCCTCCCAGCTTG
Organism: bacterium; assembly: GCA_021372515.1. Classification (NCBI taxonomy): domain Bacteria; species bacterium. The sequence goes on along the minus strand of JAJFUG010000207.1, from coordinate 35,333 downwards.
CCAGAGTCGGCTCGTGATTGGCGAACGCGAAACGGTGGTTGAAATTGAGCGAACTGAACCCGAACACGATCAGGTAGGGGAAACAGAGCAGGCCGCCGTACATATGGATGCGGTACAGCCACTTGCGCATCGGCACCTCCTGGATGGGGAACACTTTCTATGGCGCGCAGGCCAATTATATTCCTTTCGGCATTAAACGCCAGAATTATCATAACGGTTATAGCAAAGTGAAACGGGCCGTCCGACACAGTGCGCGATTTCGTACAGCCGCGGGCGGGATAAACGGCTCAATCAGGACAGGATCTATTGGCGTGAGGGGCATAGATGTTTGCGGCTTAAGTGATTAACGGTATTCCGGATTGTGGCATGCGTCATGCTAAGTTGGAATCCTGGAGTCTTTTGTCACTCCGCTGTTTTGTCCGCGGCGGCGAGAAAGCCGAAGGTAACTAACGCTGGAATATTTATGACTGAATTGGATGAAAAAGAGGACATCTCCATCACCCGGGGCGGAATCCGTTCCCTGGCGCTGGTCTGGACCATGCTGGTCGCCCTGTCCTTTGCCTGGTTTTGTTACACCCAGCGCAATCTGAAAGAGGAATACGCCCTGAACGAGGCGCGGGAATCTTTCAAGCGCGAGTTGCTGCTCATGGACTGGTTGACCGGTAAAAGAGATACCAGCCAGGTGCAGACGCCGTTTTCAGCGCCGCAGCAGACCGGCGCCGGCGTGACTGCGGCAACTCTGGACAGGTTGAGAATTTCGTCCGGCCACTTTTCGGTGGCTTGTTTCGGCGTTACGGGCGCCTTTCTGCACCTGACCAGCCAGCAGCCGCTCGACGAGGAAAACCGTCCCGATGACTGGGAGCGTGAGGCCCTGGTGCAATTGGCGGGTGGCAGCAGCGAGGTGCACGCCGTGGCCCGCAAGGAGGGCCATAACTATTTGCGTTTCATGGGCCCGGTCAAGTGGGCGGATGAATGCTCCACCTGCCACGGCGGCCGGGACGGGGTCCAGAACGGCCTGAGCATCTCGCTGCCGCTGGACGGTCCGACCAGAGTGGCGCGGATGCACCTGCTGGAAACAGGATTGTCGTATCTTGTGCTGTGGGTTATCGGTCTTTCGGGGCTGCTCTGGGTCGGGCTGCGTTTCGGCCGTCAGAGGCGTGTCCACTCGGAGGTCCAGCGCGAGCTGACCCGTATCCGCTCGGCTGTGGAATGCGCCAGCGAGGCGATCCTGATAACCGATGAATCCGGCCAGGCCGTGTACACCAACCCGGCTTTCATCCTGCTGTTCAGCCGCACGCTCGAAGACATGAAAAGCGGCGGAATAGACGCCCTGTTCGACGAGCCGGCGGCTGCGACTCACGTGACCGACATCCTGGACGGCAAGCTCGATTTCTGGGAGGGCGAGGTGCTGGTGCTGGCCACCGAGCGGCGGCAGATTCCGGCTTGGTGCCGTTTCAGCCGCATCTACGACAGCGGTGGATTCAACGACGGGATGCGGCTGATGTTCACCGACATGACCGAGACGAAAAAGAACCAGGAGGAAAGCCTCAAGCGCGAGCGCCTGTCCGCGGCCCTGGCCCTGGCCGGCGCGACCTGCCACGAGATCAACCAGCCCCTGCAGGCCGCCCTGGGCTACAGCGAGCTGGCGATCATGAACGCCAAGGCCTGCACCTGCGGTAAATCGAACACCCAGTCCCTTGTCACCATCCGCGAGCAGGTGCTCCGCGTGGCCGACATCGTCAAGAAGCTCCACGGCATCTCGCGCTACCGCACCGCCGATTACGTGGGTAAGAGCCATATCGTGGACCTCGAAAAATCTTCCTCCACCGAACCTCCCGGCGAGTGAGCCGCCGCGGCCAGCCGTGTTTTATTATCTCCATCCGCACATTTTGGTCTGGAGTTGAGGCCCCTATCGTTGTAGGTTTATCCAGCGCGGTTATCGAATTCCCGGCCTGGAGAGACCAAGATGCGGCTGACCGAGACCCTGTCCGAGCTGTGCCGCACGCACCCGCTCACCGAAAAATGGCTGCTCGCCCCCTCGCGCCGCGTGGGTTACCAGTGGCTCGACCGTCTGGCCGCAGACGGGACCCCTGCGATCAATATGCGGGTGCGCACCCTGCGCTTCATGGCTTTCGAGCTGGCCGCGCCGCGGCTGGCCGGTCTCGGGCTGGGATTCCTTTCCCGGAGCGTGGGCACGTTCCTGGTCGGGGTGCTGTTCGAGCGCCTGCGCGGACGGGGCTCGGGCTACCTTCTGGCCCAACCGGCCGGGGAGGGCCTGTTCGACACCCTGCTGGGGGCGTTGACCGACCTGCGCCTGGCTGGCCTGAGCCCGGAGGCGCTCGCCCCGCGCCGTTTCGAGGACCCGGGCAAGGCCGAGGACCTGCGCCTTCTGCTGACTGAATACCTGCGCGAGCTGGAACGCCGCCGCCTGACCGATTACGCCGGGCTGCTGGAGCTGGCCTCGGCTCGACTGCAGAACGACAGCACGGCTCTGCCCGCGCTTTTGCGGGTGCTGCTGCCCGGCTGCCCCCGTCTCTCCCGCCTGGAAAAACGCCTGCTCGGCCTTCTGCCTCCCGGCTGCCTGTTGCGGACTGAGAATGAGGATGCCTGTGTCCGGCGCGGTTTCGACCCGCAGCGCCTGGGGGCTGCCCTGGCCCCGGAGGGCGGAGACGCTCTGCACACCTCGATTTTCCGCGCGGTGGGCGAGTCGAACGAGGTGCGCGCGGTGCTGCGGGAAGTGCTCGGCTCCGGCGCGCCCCTGGACCGGGTGGAGGTCCTTCACACCGACAGCGCGGTCTACGTGCCGCTGTTCTACGAGATCGTTCGGGCCTGCCTGCCCGCGGGAGAGTGGAACAGCCCGCTCGGGTTGCCGCTCACTTTCGCCGAGGGCATCCCCCTGCGCCTGACCCGTCCTGGGCGCGCCCTGGCCGCCTGGCTCGACTGGCAGGCGCAGGGTTACCCGCAGAGCGCCCTGACCGGGATGCTGCAGGAGGGGCTTCTGGAGCTGGGACAGGCCCCGGCCTCGGGCGCCGAGCTGGCCGCCGTTCTGCGCCGGGTCCCCCTGGGCCTGGGCCGCAGCCGCTACAGTCCGGGCCTCGCCGTCTGGCTGGAGAACCTGCAAAGCCGCTTGAAAACCAGCGGGCAAACGGATGAGGACAGCGATCCATCCGGAGCGGAAAGCCTTTCCCGCCAGATCGAGCTGACCCGCTGGCTGAAAGACTTCACGGGACGCCTGCTGGATATAACCCCTGAACTCGACCCACATGATCCGGTTCTTCTGGCGCGGGCGGCAGACTTCCTCGAACGTTTCGCACGCACCTCCGGCGAGCCGGACAATTTCGCCCGCAAGTCTCTCTGCGAGCGCCTGGATGAGTTGCGCCCCTGGGCTTCCGAAAGCGGCGGCGGCCTCGACCTGCGTGCGCATCTGGCCGGGCTTCTTGATTCGGTCAGCGTGCTGGGGGCCAACCCCGCGCCCGGCTGCCTGCACGTGGCCAACCTGCGCTCGGGCGGCCACAGCGGCCGTCCGGTGACTTTCATCCTCGGTCTGGATGACAGCCGTTTCCCCGGCGGTGCGATCCAGGACCCGGTTCTTCTGGATAGCGAGCGCACGGTCCTGTCCGGGAGCCTTCCTACCGCTGCGGCGCGCCAGGAACAGGGCCTGGCCGATTTCTGCGACCTGATCGGGGGGCTGAGCGGCGAGCTGCACCTGGGTTTTTCCTGCCGCAGCCTGGAGGACAGCCGCGAGATGTTCCCCAGCCCGGTCCTACTGCAGATTTTCCGCCGTCTGTCCGGCGAGCCGGAGGCCGACCAGGGCCGCATGCTGGAATACCTGCCCGCGGCGGCCTCTTTCGCCCCTGCGCCGGGCCAGGCCTGCCTGGATGGAAGTGAATGGTGGTTGCGCGAACTCTGCCCGCACGGCTCCGCCGACGCGGCCCGGCCGGTGGTGGAAAAGTGTTTCCCGTTTTTGGAACAGGGGCGGCTCGCGGACCGGGCCCGGCACAGCGGCCACCTGACCGGCTATGACGGGTTCGTGCCCGAGGCCGGGCGCGACCTCGACCCGACTCTTGCTTCTGACCGCGTGATGTCGCCTTCCGCGTTCGAGCACCTGGGACGCTGCCCGCTGGCCTATTTTTTCCAATACGCCCTCAGGCTCAAGCCACCCGAGGATTACGACGCCGACCTGTCGCTCTGGCTGGACCACCGCCAGGCCGGCAGCCTTCTGCACGAGGTCTTCCATAAATTTATCCGTAGCCTGATCGAACAGGGGGCGAAACCGGAGGATACCCCCGCGCAACGTGATCTTCTGGCCGCGACCCTTGAGCGTGTGGTCGGCCGCTACCGCGCGCAGTACCCGCCCGCCACCGAGGGGGCTTACCATCGCCGTCGCCGCGAGCTGGAGCGCACCGCGGCAGTATTCCTGGCCGAGGAGGCCGAGCACTGCCGCCGTAGCACGCCGTTCTACCTGGAATGGTCGATCGGCATGCAGGAGGACCCCCAGGCCGGGGACACGAGCGAAGCCCCGGGAGCGATTCGCCTGCCGGATGGCCGCACGCTGCGTCTGCGCGGACGGATCGACCGGGTGGACCGCGAGCCGGACGGCGCTTTCGTGATCTGGGATTACAAGACCGGGAGTGCAAGCCGGTTCAGCCTGTCCGACCCGCTCAAGCAGGGGCGGGTGGTCCAGCCCGCCCTTTACCTGGAGCTGGCCGGAGGGGCGCTGCGCGGGCTGCATGGCGAATCGGCGCGGGCCGCGGCGTTCGGGTTTTTCTTCCCCGGGCCGCGCGGACAGGGGCGGCGCCTGCGCTGGCGTCGCGAGGATTTGGTGGAATGGGGCGACACCCTGACCCACCTCTGCGATAGCCTGGCCGCGGGGGCCTTTATCGCCACGGATGCCGACAGCACCTCCGGCGACCCGCCCGACTGTGTCAATTGCGACTACCGGGCCGCCTGCGGCGACCTTCACCGCACCGTGGCTGCCTCCTCGGACAAGCGGCGCAATCTCGAAAACACGGCCCTCGAACCGTTCCGCCTTCTGCGGCCGGAGAAAGGGGAGGCATGAGCGGCAACCCTCACAGCGCGCCCCCGGACCAAGCCCAGCGCGAGCTGATCGACCGGGAGCTGACCCGCTGCCTCCTGGTGGAGGCCGCCGCGGGCACGGGCAAGACCACCAAGATGGTCGACCGTCTGCTGGCCCTGCTCGCCGCGGGGAGCTGCCGGGTGGAGAGCATCGCCGCGGTGACATTCACCCGCAAGGCCGCCTCCGAGCTGCGCGGGCGGTTCGTGGCCGCGCTGGAGCGACGAGCCGCCGCCTCCGCGGAGCCGCAGGAGCGCGCGCGTCTGGCCGCGGCCCTCGGGAGCCTCGACCGCTGCTTCATCGGCACGATCCACTCGTTCTGCGCGCGCCTTCTGCGGGAGCGCCCAGTGGAGGCCGGCGTGCGGGTGGGCTTCGAGGAGGCGGATGACGAGACCGATGAGCGGGTGATGGCCGAGGCCTGGCAGGAGTTCCTGGCCGGGATCTACGCCGCCGACAGTCCCTGGCTCGACCGTCTGGAGGCCCTGGGCCTGGAGCCCTCAGTCCTGGAGAGCGCCTACCGCAACCTCTGCCGTTTCGGCGACCTGGGGGATGACGCCTGGCCCGCCCCGGAGGTCCCGCTGACAGGCAGTGCGGCAGTGATCGCCGAACTGCGACGCTGGTGCGCCCATTTTGACTCGCTCGATCTGCCGGAGGACACGGGCAACGATGAGCTGATCCCCACGGGCCGTCTGGTGACCCGCCTGGTGCGGGCCCGCGACCTCGATGAGCCGGCCGGCCTGGCCGAGGTGCTGGAGGCGTTCAAGAAAGTCAAGACAGTCCAGAAAATCTGGCCCGGGAAAAAGGCCCAGGCCGGGGAAGAACTGGAACGCTGGGAGACATTCCGCAGCGAGCACGCCGCGCCCTGGCTGGAGCGCTGGCGGGCGCACCGCTATCAGGCGGCCCTGGGTTTCGCCCTGGAGGGGCGGAAAGCCTACCGCGGCCTTCTGGAATCGCGCGGCCTGCTCAGCTACCAGGACCTGCTCTGCCGGGCGGCGGCGCTTCTGCGCGACAACCCGGCGGTGCGGCGGTATTTCCGCGCGCGGTTCAGCCACGTGCTGGTGGATGAGTTCCAGGACACCGACCCCCTTCAGGCCGAGGTGCTTCTGCTGCTCACCGCCACCGACCCGCAGGAAACCGACTGGCGGCGCTGCGTACCCGCGCCCGGCTCTCTGTTCGTGGTGGGCGACCCCAAGCAGTCGATCTACCGTTTCCGCCGCGCCGATATAGTCACCTACAACCAGGTGCGCGGCCGGATCGAGGCCGCGGGTGGACTGCGGGTGGCCTTGAGCGCCAATTTCCGCTCCGACCCGGAGATTATCGGCTGGGTGAACGGGGCGTTCGAGGAGGCTTTCGCCGCGCGGGCCGGGGACTGCTCGCCCGAGTGGATGCCCCTTCTGCCCGGCCGCCAGCCGGAAAGCCCCGGCGAGCTGTCGGGGATACGTGCCCTGCGCTTGCCGAAAGAGGTGAGCCAGATCACCCGGGTGGAGAGCCTGCAGGTGGCGCGGTTCATCCGTCAGGCCGTGGACAGCGGCGCGGGCCTGCCCCGCACGGCGGCCCAGCTCGAACGCGGGGTGCCTCCAGCGGCCAAGCCGGGAGACTTCCTGATCATCACCCGCAACCGCAAGCATCTGCGCGATTTCGCCGCCGCCCTGGAGTCGGTCGGGCTGCCCTGCGCCGCCACCGGTGGGGGGGCGCTGGACCGGGTTGAGGAACTCAAAATGCTGCACCTGGCCCTTTCCGCCCTGGTCCGGCCGGATGACCCGGTGCGCCTGGCGGCGCTGTTGCGCAGCGCGGCGTTCGGCCTGAGCGACCGCGAGCTTTACGCGTTCGTGCGCGCCGGGGGACGGTTCGACTACCGCCGAACCCCGCCCGCCGGCCTGGAGCCCGCCCTGCGTGACAGTCTGGCCGGCATCTTCGACACGCTGAAAGAGTGCGCCCTCTGGCTGCGTCAGCTCCCGGTGGTGGCGGCTTTCCACCGCATAGCCGCGCGGCTGGGCCTTTTCGCCTCGGCCGTGGCCGCCGGGGGAGGAGACATGCAGGCCGGGAGCCTGGCCCGCGCCCTGGAGCTGGTCCGGGCGGTGGGACGCGAGGGCCTGGCCGCGGCGGTCGAGCGCCTGGGCGAGCTGGCCTACGGGAAGCGCCAGGAGGAAAGCCTCAGCGCCGCAGGCGCGGGCGGCCCGGCGGTCAGGCTAATGAACCTGCATCAGGCCAAGGGCCTCGAGGCGCCGGTGGTGTTCCTGGCCGATCCCTCCGGCGCGGACAGCGGCGGCCGCGAGCCCGAGGTGCACGTGGACCGCGGCGGCGGCAACCCCCGCGGCTACCTTCTGATCAGCGAAAGCTACGGACCGTATGCCTCTCGTCCGGTGGCCTGCCACCCGGACTGGGAGACTTTTGCCGCGCGCGAAAAGCAGTTCCTGGAGGCCGAGCACCTGCGCCTTCTGTACGTGGCCGCCACCCGGGCCGGCTCGATGCTGGTGGTCACCCAGCGCGCCAGCTACAATAACCGCAACCCCTGGAACTATTTCGCCCCAGTACTGGAGGGAGCCGCGGAGCTGCCCGCGCCCGGGCCGCAGGCGGGCGAGGCCGGGCCGGCTGCCGCCTTCACCCTGCCCGACCCTATACAGGCGGAAACTGAGATACAGGCGGCCTGGAGCATCGCCGCGCAGCCCAGCTATGACATTCTGGCCGCCCGAAAAAAAGCCGGAGTCACGGGCGAGGATTCCTACGTGGCCTCAGGCTCCGGGGCCGAGTTCGGCTCGGTGGTGCACCAGCTACTGCAGGCGGCCATGGCGCACCCGGGAGCTGATCTGCACAACCTGGCCCGTGCGGTCCTGCGAGAACAGGAACTGGAGCAGTCCCGGCTGGAGAGCGCCATCGAGACCGTGCGGGCCGTGGTTGGCTCGCCTCTCTGGGCCCGCGCCCGGGCGGCATCCCTCTGCCTGACCGAGGCCCCGTTCACTGTGCTCGCCCCGGACAGTCCGCCCGGGCGGCCCCAGATTGTCCGCGGCCAGATCGACCTTCTGTTCCGCGAGAGCGCCGGCTGGGTGATAGTGGACTACAAGACCGAGCGGCCTGGAGCGGCTGGTTTCGGGCCCCTGGTCGAGCGTCACGCCCCCCAGGTGCGCCTCTACGCCGACTACTGGCGGCGCATGACCGGCGAGCCGGTGGCCGAGTGCGGGCTTTTCTTTACCGGCGAGGGGACATACATTAAAATCTGACCGGACACAATCAGCCCAATTCGAGCGCCGGAGGTGCAACGTGCGGGATGTCTCACGCAAGATAAGGACTCTCAGGATCGCCGTGGCCGAGGCGGTGCTGAGCCTTCAGCCCGAGACCATCGGCCTGATCCGCGAGGGCCGTGTGCCCAAGGGCGACCCGCAGGAGGTGGCCCGCGTGGCCGCGGTCCAGGCGGCCAAGAACACTCCTTCAATAATTCCCTACTGCCATCCCCTGCCCCTGGATTACGCCGGGGTGAGCTACACTTTCGGCGACGACTGGATCAAGGTGCGCGCCGAGGTGAAAGCGATCCACAAGACCGGCGTGGAGATGGAGGCCCTCACCGCGGCCGCGGTGGCCGCGCTCACCCTGTACGACATGCTCAAGATGCTCGACACCACGATGGAGATACGCGAGGTGCGGCTGGTCTCCAAGACCGGCGGCAAGTCCGGCTGGGACAGCGAGCCGCCGCGGGGGGCGCGGGCCGGGGTGCTGGTGGTCTCCGACTCGGTGGCAGAGGGCCGCCGCAGCGACGGTTCCGGGCGGCTGATCGTGGAGCGCCTGGAGACGGACGGGTTCGCGGTGCCGGAATATGTGATCGTGCCGGATGATGCCGAAAAAGTGCGCGAAGCCCTGGTTCGCCTGGCCGATGAGGCCAAGCTCGACCTGGTGCTCACCACCGGCGGCACCGGGGCCGGGCCGCGGGATGTCACCCCCGAGGCCATGGAGAGCGTGATCGAGCGCGAGGCCCCGGGGATTGTCGAGGCGGCGCGGGTCTACGGCGGCGAGAGATCGCCGCTTGCCATGCTCTCGCGCGGGCGGGCCGGGCTTCGCGGCAACACTCTGATCGTCAACCTGCCCGGCTCGCCCGGCGGGGTGATGGAATCGCTGGATGCCCTGTTCCCGGCGCTCTTTCACGCTTTGCGCATGCTGGCCGGAGAGGGCCACAACCAATGAGCCGGATTAACGCGAGCCTGTGCAGGGCCGGGCGCAGTTGTCTTTGGGGGCCGCATCTGTCTGAGCCTCCCGCAAAGGCAGCGTGGGTCTGAGCGCGTGAAACATCTTGGCCCAGATATGCTTGCGGTGTGGTGGCGATTCGCGGCAGCGCCGCCCTGCAACTCTGGAGCGGAATCAGAATTCCGTAGACACTTGAAGTCGAAGAGGAGACGTGGCCGGGACGAGTTCGCGCCCCCGCTGGCTTTGCTTCTTTCGCCGAAACGAAAGAAGAGTAGGATGTTACGTCTGCATCTTGACATTACGCCTGCTCTCAAAGGGTCATATTATCAATGAGGTGCACCTTGCAGCGACGGTTCTTTCTGGGACTGGCCGGCGGGCCGCTTCTGGCCGCGGCGATAGGGGCAAAGTTGAGCGCGGCTGCCGAAACCGGCGCGCCGGTCAAGCCCTGGCGCCTGGACACCGGCTGCCCGGTCGCCGACCCGTTCATGCTGCGCCGGGGTGATTTCTGGTTCCTGGTGGGCACCGAGCACAAAAAAGGAGTCGAGGAGCGCCGCTACCTGATGTTCCGCTCCCCGGACCTCAAAAAGTGGGAGGAACTCGGCCCGGTTCTGGTCCGCCCGGAGTACGAGGGCAGCCACAAGGCCAACTACTGGGCCCCGGAGTTCGTGGAGCTGGAGGGGAAGTTCTATTTCTACTACACCTCCGATTCGGATGGCGACCCGGAGCGCCGCTACGTGCGGGTGGCCGTGTCCGAGCGGATCGAGGGCCCCTACCTGGACAGCGGGGCCAAGCTCGTGCAGCAGCCCTCCATTGACGGGGACCCGCAGTTTTTAACACCGCAGGACGGCCGCCTTTTCTATACCGGCAACGAGGGCAACCCGCACGTGGGCCAGCTCCTGGTGGACCGCTTTGTCGATCCGCTGCACCTGGCGAACGAGCCCAGGCTGGTGTTCCCGGATGAGACAGTGGAATGGGAGGAGGGACCGTTCGTGATCCGGCGCGAGGGCGTGTTCTACCTGTTCTCCAGCCGCGGCAACTGGCGCGATGGCTCCTACCACGTGACCGTGGCGCGCTCGTCGAGCCTCGACGGGCCCTGGGAGCGGATGCGCGGCTCGGATGGTGAGCCGTACGCCCTGCTTCACACCGTGGAGGGCCAGTGGGGGCCGGGGCACAACTCGGTGTTTGTCGGGCCGGACGGCGCCTGGTGGGTCTGCTACCACGCCTGGGACAAGGAAAGGACCGGCCGTTATCCCTGGGTCGCGCCGATCACCTGGGATAGCCGGGGGTATCCGAGCGTGGAGCAGTGAATCCTCTCCTGGAGGCGCCAGGATGGTGATCGACCCGCTGATAATACGTCTGGTGGTGGTGATCTTACTCGCCAACCTCATCATCGTGATCGGTTTTATTCCGGCCCGGAAACGGAAGATCGAGGATGCGAGCCTGCTCTATCAGGACCGTTTGATCGAGTTCTATCCCGACCGGTTTGTCCTGAACGGCTACTATTTCGGGCCTTTCGGCCGCAAGACCGTGCGGCTGGGGGATATTGTCTCTCTGGACACGGTGGATTTGAACCTGCGGACCGGTAAGTACCGCATCCAGGGCACCGGCGATTTCCGCACCTGGTTCCCGCAGGACCTGCGGCGCAGCGGGCGCAAAAAAGCCTTTATCGCCAGCCTGCGCGGCAAGAGGATGAAAATCGGGTTTACGGTCGAGGATTTCGAGCGGGTGCAGCAGATATTCTGTGAGCGGGGTTGGCTCAAAGAGAAAAATTGATTTTCATGTCGCATGGCCCGTGTTGAGGAAAAATGGCACGAGAATACCACCACCTGGGCATACCGACCAAGGTGAAACGGGAAGGCGAAACCTTCCTTGAGAAATTCGGGATGTATGTTTCGGGCTACGACACCAGCCCGTACCGTATCGAATGGATGCGGTTCGAGCCGGGCAGCCCGCTGCCGGAGCTGGTCCGGACCGTGCCCCACATCGCTTTTCGGGTCGATGACCTGAGCGCGGAGCTGGCCGGAAAGAAAATCCTGATCCAGCCCAACAGCCCCTTGGATGGCCTCCGGGTGGCTTTTATCGAGGACAACGGCGCACCGGTAGAATTCATCCAGTATCTGGACCGCAGCCCCGACAAGTGAATCGGTAATATTTTACCCATAACGCGAAAGCCTACCGGATAACCAGACCATGACCTCCCTCGAACGCTACAACGCCATCCTGCGCGGCGACTCTGTCGATTTCCTGCCCCGCCTGCCGATCCTGATGCAGTACGCGGCCGAGCATATCGGCTCCAACTACGGCGCGTTCGCCAGCGACCACCGGGTGCTGGTGGAGTCCAATCTCGCCTGCGCGCGGGATTTCGGGATGGACCAGCTCAGCGTGATCTCCGACCCCTACCGCGAGACCCACGGTTTCGGCGGGGCGGTGCATTACGTGGCGGATGGTGTCCCGCGCTGCCCGCATCCGCCGCTGGAGGCCTCGAAAGACCTGGACAGCCTTCCGCAGCCCGACCCTCTGGCCGAAGGCGGCCGCATGCTGGACCGGGTGGAGGCGGTGCGCCTGTTCAAGGCGCGCGACCGGGGCGAGCATTCGATCCTGGGCTGGATCGAGGGACCGGCAGCCGAGGCCGCCGACCTGCGCACGGTGATGAATTTCCTGATAGACCTGATGGACGATGAGCCGTTCTGCGAAGCCCTGATGGACCGCTGCGTGGAGGCGGGGATACGGTTCGCCAAGGCGCAGGTGGACTCCGGGGCGGACACGGTGGGCATCGGGGACGCCATCGCGAGCCAGGTCTCGCCCGATCAATACGAACGCCTGATACAGCCGCGCGAGAAACAGCTTGTGGAGGCAGTGCACTCGTTCGGGGCGCGGGTGCGGTTGCATATCTGCGGCAACATCAGCGGCCTGTTGCCCGGCATCTCCGCTCTGGGGGTGGACATCCTGGACGTGGACCACATGGTGGACATGCGCCGGGCGCGTCAGGCCGTGGGAAACGGCGTAACCCTCTGCGGCAACATCGACCCGGCCGCGGGCGTGGCCGCAGGTGACCCCCAGTCGATCCGCGAGACAGTGCTGCGCGCTTACGAAACCGTGGGTAACCCGTTCATGGTGGGCGCGGGCTGCGAGATACCCTCCGGCACGCCGACTGCCAACCTGCGCGCCCTTTGTGGGCCTGTGCCCTGGCAGGGGTGAGGTGAACCCATCCGGGTTGCGGCTGATTTATGGGGCACGGCAGGCCGTGCCCTTCTCTTTTATATAAAATCCCCTTCGTTCCCCCTACATGCAATAATCCCATGCAAACAGATAATATCGCCCGCATGTGTTACAGCCCTCCCCATCCTCTTGCCAGAAAGAGCGAAACCTTATATTATTCCCCTCCATACGTCCCCCGTGCGTCCGGTCGGCGGAAAGAGCTTTCCCCACAGCCGGAATCAAGATTCACTTACAAATATTGAACTGCAGGCAGGAGGAACCACAGCCATGAACACGATCAAAATCAAGAGCGCCGAAAGCTGCAAGTTCGACATCCTCTCCCTGGGCGAGATCATGCTCCGCCTCGACCCGGGCGATGTGCGTATCCGCACCACCCGTGCTTTCCGGGTCTGGGAGGGCGGCGGCGAATACAACGTGGCCCGCGGCCTGCGCAAGTGTTTCGGGATGCGCGCGGCGGTGGTCACCTCGATTCCGGACAGCGAGGTCGGGCACCTTCTGGAGGACCTGATCCTTCAGGGTGGTGTGGACATGGGCTATGTCAAGTGGGTGCCGTATGACGGGCTGGGACGTAGTTGCCGCGTGGGCCTCAATTTCACCGAGGCCGGGTTCGGCTGCCGCGCCGCCCTGGGCTGCTCCGACCGCGCCAACAGCGCCGCCAGCCAGCTCAAGCCCGGCGATATCGACTGGGAGAAGATTTTCGGGCAGGACGGGGTCCGCTGGTTCCACTGCGGCGGCATTTTCGCCGCCCTGGGTGACTCCACCGGCGATTTCATCATCGAGGCCATGGAATGCGCCAAGAAGCACGGCACGATCACCAGCTTCGACCTCAACTTCCGGGCCAGCCTGTGGCAGAACCACGGCGGCACCGAGAAAGCCAAGCAGGTCAACCGGCGCATCGCCCCGCTGGTGGATGTGATGATCGGCAACGAGGAGGATTTCACCGCCGCGTTCGGCTACGAGGTCCCGGGTGTGGACAAGGGCCTGAGCAAGCTGGACCCGCAGGGGTTCAAGCTGATGATCGGCAACGTGGTCAAGGATTTCCCGAATTTCAAGGGTGTGGCCACCACGTTGCGTAACGCCAAGACCGCCAGCACCAACGACTGGGGCGCGATCCTCTGGATGGACGGCGAGTTCAGCGAGGCCCTGCAGCGGCCCGACCTTCAGATCTACGACCGCGTGGGTGGCGGCGACAGTTTCGCCAGCGGCCTGATCTACGGCCTGATGAACGGCAAGACCCCGGCCGAGGCGGTCAACTACGGCGCGGCCCACGGCGCCCTGGCCATGACCACGCCGGGGGATACCACCATGGCCACGCTCAAGGAAGTCGAGAAAGTGATGAAAGGCGGCGGAGCCCGGGTGCAGCGCTGATTGCATTGCTCTTTCGAGGGCTGCCCCGCAAATTGGGGCAGCCCTTTTTTTGTGGTGTGTCCCCAGGTCAGTCGATCAACATCCTCCGCCCGGGAGGTCCGGCCATGAACTCCAAGGAAAGAGCCCTGCGCGCCCTGCACCGCATGCCCCCCGACCGCGTGCCGTTCGACCTGTCGGGCGGGTTCGCCGGGGCGGCCTGGGACCGCTTTGTCGAAAAGAGCGGCAGCACGAACCATTTCGACTATTTCGGCCTGGATGTCGAGTTCCACGAGGTGTTGGAGCCGCGCGCCGCGTTCGACTACCAGAAGGCCTATTACAGCGACCGTCTGCCCGTGGATAAAAAATTCCATTTCGACCGCTACGGGGTGCTGCACGAGGAGACCGAGGGGCTGCATTTCACCAAGATGGTGCCTCCGCTGACCGAGCACTCCCTGACTGCAATCCGCTCTTTCCCCCTGCCGGACTACAAGAACCCCGACATTTACCGCCAGGCCGCGGCCCGGATCGACCAGATCGACCGCAAGGGAAGGTTGAGCGCGCTGGCGCTGGGCGCGGAGACCATTTTCGAGGTCGCCTGGCCCTGGTACGGCCTGGAGGAATTCCTCGTGATGCTGCTCACCGAGCCGGAGCTGTGCGAGGCGGTCTACGACCGCTGGACCGAGGTGCGCCTGTGGCAGCTCGAACATTATGCCGCTGTCGGGGGACGCTACGATGTCCTCTGGCTGGGGGATGATATCGCCAACCAGCACGGCATGCTGATCCCGCCCGAACTGTGGCGCGCAACTCTCAAGCCGCGGATGAAAACGATAATCGAGTGCGCGAAGCACTACCAGCCGGACGGCCTGATTTTCTACCACACGGACGGCAAGGCGACCCAGGTGGTGGAGGACCTGATCGAGATCGGGGTGGATATCCTCAACCCCGTGCAGCCCGAGTGCGTGGACCCGGCCGAGTTCAAGCGCCTCTTCGGCGACCGTCTGGCGTTCTGGGGCACAATCGGCATCCAGCACACCCTGCCGTTCGGCACGCCCGAGGAGGTGCGGGCCGAGGTGAAAACCCGCATCGAGACCGTGGGCGCGGGCGGCGGGCTGTTGATCGGCCCCTCCCACGTGATCGAGCCCGAGGTGCCCTGGGAGAACGTGCTGGCGTTCGTGGAGGCGGTGAAAGAGTTCGGGGCCTACCGCTGATTTTTCTTGTAACTTCCAGGCCCCCTGCTAAATTAAACGTATTGGACTGTTCTGTCCTGTCTCTCCGCTCAAAATCCGGCCACGGGCCGGTTAATCGAACATAGATCAATCCACGGAAAAAACGCAGCCTGCCTGCGTTTTTTCCGGTCCTGTTCATCCGGATTCCGAACTATTGTTTTTCCAGCGCACACCCTTTTCAGGGGAGAGACCCGGCATGGAGAACGAGCGCAACAGCACACTAACCACGGTGCAGCTTTCTTTCCTCACCGTTCTCAGGATCGCGATCGGCTGGCATTTTCTGTACGAGGGCGTGGTGAAATTACTCGACCCGTCCTGGAGCGCGGCCGGCTACCTGGACAGCTCGCGGGTCTTCGGCTGGATCGTGGCCAACCCCAACCTGATGTCAATAGTGGACAAGCTGAACGCCTGGGGCCTGACCCTGGTCGGCCTGGGGCTGATGTTCGGGGCGTTCTCCCGGGTGGCTGCGGCGGGCGGCATCCTTCTGCTGGCGATGTACTACACGGCGCACCCGCCGCTGATCCGCATGCCGCTGACCACCCACACCGAGGGCAGCTACCTTCTGATCGACAAGAACCTGGTCGAGGCCCTGGCCCTGGTGGTGATCTCGCTGTTTCCCACAGGTAAGTTCCTCGGCCTGGATGGCCTGTTCGCCTCCCGCCGCGGGGCCGCCGCGCCCAAGCCCGAGCCGGCCGCAGCGAAAGCCAACCCGGTGATGGACAGCGTGAAAAACGCCCCGGTCCCGCCCGGACTGGTCAGCCGGCGGCAGATACTCACCCCGCTCATCACCCTGCCGGTGTTCGGCGGGTTTGTCTACTCCGTGCTGAAAAAGCGCGGCTGGGAGAGCTGGGAGGAAAAGCACCTCCTGGCGGCCCAGGGCGCCGAGGCCGTAACCAGCGCCACGATAAAGACTTTCCATTTCTCCGGCCTCAAGGAGCTCAAGGGCAGCCTGCCCCAGGGCAAGATCAAGGACATGCCGCTCAGCCGGATGATCCTGGGCGGCAACCTGATCGGCGGCTGGGCCCACGCCCGCGACCTGATCTACGCCTCGCAGCTGGTCAAGGCCTACCACACGGACCAGAAAGTGTTCGAGACTTTCCAGCTCGCCGAGCGCTGCGGCGTGAACGCGATCATCACCAACCCGGTGCTGGCCCGCGTGATCAACGAGTACTGGCGGCGCGAGGGTGGCAAGATCCAGTTCATCTCGGACTGCGCCTACGGCGGGGACGCGATCGAGGGGATCAAGGTGAGCGTGGACGGCGGCGCGAACGCCTGCTACGTCCAGGGCGGCATCTCCGACCGCCTGCTCAAGGAGGGCAAGGTCGAGGACATCGGCAAGGCGGTGGACTACATCCGCTCGCAGGGCCTTCCCGCCGGAGTGGGCGCGCACAAGCTGGATACGGTCAAGGCCTGCGTGGCCCTGGGGATCAAGCCGGATTTCTGGGTCAAGACCCTGCACCATGTCGACTACTGGTCGGCGCGGGTGGGCGAGACCGAGTGCGACAACATCTGGTGCGACAACCCGGTCGAGACCGTGGAGTACATGAAGAGCCTGGAGGAGCCTTGGATCGCGTTCAAGATCCTGGCCGCCGGGGCTATCGAGCCCAAGGTGGCGTTCCCCTACTCGTTCAAGAGCGGCGCCGATTTCATCTGCGTGGGGATGTACGATTTCCAGCTCGTGGAGGATGTCAACCTGGCGCTGGACGTGCTCGGCTCCGACCTGGGCCGCGAGCGCCGCTGGATGGCGTAAGAGGGTTCCAGTTCAGCATTGCGAAGGCCGTCTCCAGGGCACGGGGGACGGCCTTTTTGTATTTATATTCGCTACAGGGGCAGCCCCTGCGGCCGCCTGAAAAACCTTGGGGTTGTCCCAAAAGCTCCGACACAGGGCCATCCTGAAAGAGGATGGTCCTGTTTTTTTAGTTGTGTGTTTTTAGGAGTTTTTATCGATAGGTTGACTTGATGAAATGGGGGGAAAAGTGTGTGGATTTCCCCCATTTATCAAGTTGTGTGCAATGGCTGCCAATCTGTATTCGATGTTTACCTTTTCCAATCCGCGGAGCAGGAAGCGCCTGAACTGGCGGTTATGTTTTATCTGAGCGAAGACCGATTCAACCTTCACCGGCCGTCTGGCCCTGTAATAGCGGCCTTGTTCAGACTCCAGGCGTTCTCTGGCCTGCTGTCGCAGCAGTTGCAACGGTTCGCATTCGCCTCTACCTTTGTCCCGTCCAGAAAATATTCCCGCAGGTCTACAAGACCTCCCTCCACCAACAACGCCACCACCGTCGCAAACACCTCATCTATCACTGCCTTCAAACGTGAAGACCGAAACCGGTTGATCGTGCGAAAATCCGGTCGGTTCCCGCCACTCAACCACATAAAATGCACATTTTCTCGTAACGCCTTCGCTATCCGCCGAGATGTATATATCTGCTGACTGTATCCGTATACTAACGCTTTCAACAACATCTTCGGATGATAACTCGATGTCCCCACGCCTTTATATCCTCTCAACAACGGCTCTACATGCATCCGTTCCACCGCCTCGTTCACCAGCCGCACTGGCGTGGACCAACTCCTCAAAACTCGGCGGCAGCAAGCTCAACTGGTTCTGATCATAAGGCTTGAATACTATCTCCCCGCTCTGGCCTGGCATTCCATATCCCCTGGCGCCGGTCAGATTTTTACTGCTCCCTTTGATCTCAAGTACCTCCATAAATTAAAAGGGACTGCCCTTTTACGGCAGCCCCTGCGGGAATCGAGGCTGAACTGAAAATAAATGCCCCGTCTCAAAACCGGTAGCTCTCGGGTAGGTATTTCTCCATCAGGGTCCTGGTCACCGCGCCGCCCTCAATCACCTCGGCCAGGAACCGTCCGCTGGGCTTGACCGTGCGCGCCAGGGACTCGTAGTCCACGTGTATCAGCCCGAACCGGGGACGGAACCCGTTGGCCCACTCGAAATTGTCGATCAGCGACCAGTAGAGGTAGCCCCGGATGTCCATGCCGTTCTCCACCGCCAGCGAGACAATCCGCAGGTGGTCGGCCACGAAACGCACGCGCTCCAGGTCATCCAGGGTGCCGATCCCGTTCTCGGTCACGTAGAGCGGCTTGCCCAGGCTGGAGTAGCGCTGCAGCGCCCGGTAGAGGCCGGCCGGCTGCCAGGTCCAGCCCATCTGGGTCACCCGCTCGCCGCGCAGGGCGTTGGTCACGCCACGCGGGTCGCGCGAGTCCACCCGCTGATCGGTGTAGAAATTGACCCCCCACCAGTCGCAGGAGTCTTTCAGCTCCGGCACGAACTGGTCGGGCCCGCCGCTGGGCAGGCTGATCCAGCCCGTGGTGGGGGCCTCGTACCAGATGCGGTTCCAGAGGTAGTCGTACAGCCCGGCGTAGGTGGTGTCCAGAAAATCCTGGGTCCGGTGGGGAAGGAACTCGCTGATCGAGTTGACAAACCCCACCCGGGCGCCGGGACGCTGCTCCCTGATCGCGGTGCGGGCCGCGGCGTGCCCCCGCAGCCGCCCGGCGAACTCGCGCGCGGTCAGCTCCAGGTCGTTCTTCTCGGGTGGGAAATCGGCCCAGTAGGTTCCCATCATCCCCACCTGCGGCTCGTTGAACGTGATCCAGAAATCCACCAGGTCGCCGAACTCTTTGGCGACGCGGCTCACATACTTCGCAAAGTCGCGCTCAGCGCCGGACCGGGTGAAACTGCCCGCGTCGAAGAACCAGAGCGGCTCGGTGAAATGGTGCAGGGTCAGAAAAACCGTGAGCCCGCGCTTTTTGAGCGCTTCGAGCACCAGGCGGTAGTGCGCGATTTCCTTCTCGTCGAAACGGTCCGGGGCCTCGGGGCACAGACGGCTCCATTCGAGCCCCAGGCGGTGGGTGTTGTGTTTCAACTCGACCGCCAGGTCGAAATCGCCCTCGTAAAGCTCGTACTGGTTGGCGCTGCGGCCGCAGCGCTCGCCGTTCTCGATCTTGCCCTGGCTTTCCCAACGCGCCCACTGGTTTTTATAGTTGCCGCCCTCCACCTGGTAGGCGCTGGTGGCAGAGCCCCAGAGGAAATCCTTCGGGAAAGTCGCCTTGTCGAAGCCGTTGGAAGAAAGCATTCTCCACTCCGCTTGATATGTGGTCCCCAAAAAGTCGCTCGTACCGGTGCGTCGCACGTAGAAATCTGGCTTTCCCGGTCCGGCAAGTCAAGCAAATACGGAACCGGGGTAACTGCTTCGATTCTCTTGACTTTCGCGCCGGGCGGCGAAAGGTTTCATCCATGCGCCGACTGCTCGTCACAATGACTTTCCTGGCCCTGCTCGGGTCGGTTCCCGGTTTCACCGCCCGTGTCGAGCTGCCGCTGTTGCCAGCCGGCGGAGCGGAGAGCTTCACGCCCTGGCGTCTGGCTGTGGGCGGCTCGGGCGAGGTGTTCGTGCTCGACCGTGAGCACGCCCGCCTGCACAAGTTTTCGCCGCGGGATGGGCGCGAGATGTGGCGCACGGACGGCACCGAGAGCGGCGAGGCGTTTATCGACCCGTCGTTTCTCAGCCGTCCGGACGGTTTCTATCTCTACCTGACCGACCGCGGCAACCGCAAGGTCTGGCGCATCGACTACCGGGGCGAGATACGCGGCAGCCTGGACCTTCCTTTCGCCACGGACCCGATCTTTTTCGACCTGGCCGCAGGACGGCAGTTCGTAGTCTACGACCGGGCCTCGGGACTCGTGCACCTGCTGGACGACAGTGGGCGCAGTCTGTTCTCGTTCCCTCCCGGCGGGCCGGAGGTGGCCGCCGAGCCGCTGGACATGGCCCTGGACGCCGAGGGCAAGCAGGTCTTTTTCCTCTGGCCGGGCAGCGGCGGGATCAGCTCCAACTCCCTTTCCGGGCAGAAAGGTCTGGCCCTGGCGCTCAGCGGGGAGCACGCCGAGCCGGTGCGACTGTCACTTTGCTATGGCGCTCCGCTGATCCTGACCCGTGACGGCAGGCGGTACGTGGTCGGGCCGAGTGCCAGTGGCTGGATGAGCAACGCCGACACGACGGATACGGATTTACGGGATAATTTACG
This sequence comes from bacterium, assembly GCA_021372515.1. Taxonomy (NCBI): domain Bacteria; species bacterium. The sequence continues at coordinate 15,251 of JAJFUG010000207.1, read as the reverse complement.
CGATATCCTCAATGTGCCTGGAGCGGGGTTCTACAGCCTGATGGACAATCCGCCCCGGCTGGTGATCGATACCAAGGAGCGCCCGGACTGATGCCCAGGGGCCACAGTGTTGCGCGCACGGCGGCGGCCCCCGTCATTCCGCTCGTCCTCGCAGCCTGGCTTCTTGTCCCGCTCACGGCGCTAAGCGCCGGGCAGGCGCAGGCCGGGACCGTTAGCACAATCGAGCGCTGCGACAGCCTGGTCCTGGCCGACAGCAGCCTGAGGCTGGGCGCGCGCTATGTCGTTCCAGGCAGCCTGCGCCTGTTCCGCGGCGACAGCCTTCTGCCCGACAGCCTCTACAGTCTGGATGCCGTGGGCGGCCGGCTCACTTTCCTGTTTCCGCCCGCTCCCGGCCCGCTCGTGGCCCGCTACCGCACTTGGCCGTTCACCTTTCCCGCCTCTTACAGCCTTCGCTCGGCCAGCCGCGACAACCTCGCGCCCGACACCCTGGAGCTTTCCGCCGTGCTCCGCCCGGACAGCCTGCCGCGCGGGGCCGAGGCTGGAGCCGGCGATGCCGCCGAGGGTTTCCGCCTGGTGGGGTTCGACATAAGCGGGACCAAGAGCGTCTCCGTGGCCGGCGGCGGCGGTGTGGGCGGGACCACCCTGGACCAGAACCTCAGCCTGGAGGTGGCCGGGCGGCTGAGCCGCACCACCAGCCTCAGTCTGCGTCTCAACGATCAGGACCTGCCGCTCACCGCCGAGGGCCGCAGCACCGAGCTGCGCGAGCTGGACGAGGTCTCGGTGCGGCTCAATTCCCCTCTGGGCTCGGTCGAGCTGGGGGACTACGATTTCCGGCTGGACGGTTTCCGCTTCGCCCAGGTGGAGCGCAAGCTGGATGGGGTGGCCGGGACTCTCACCCGCGGCGACGCCGAGGTTTCGGCTGCGGCGGCCCTGAGCGGCGGCACGTTCAACAGCCTGCGGTTCAACGCCCGCGAGGGCAGCCAGGGACCCTACCAGCTCACGGACAAGACCGGCGCCCCGGCGCGCGTGCTGGTGGGCACGGAGCATGTCTACCTGGACGGCAACCGGCTCACCCGCGGCGCCCGCGCCGACTACACCATCGACTACACCCAGGGCGTGCTGTACTTTACCGAGCGGCATATCCTGGGCGCGGAGAGCCGTATCGAGGTGGATTACGAGTACACCAGCCTCTCGTTCAAGAAATCGTTCTACAGCCTGACCGGCGGGCTTGACGGCAAGCTGGGCCAGGTGCGGGGCTATTTCATCCGCGAGTCGGACCTGGAGTCCAGCCCCCTGGGCGAGGATTTCACCGCCGAGGAGCGGGCCTGGCTGGAAAGCCAGGGTGTCAGCGCCGACAGCCTCAAGTTCTCGGGCGTGCGCTACCTGGGGCCGGGCAAGGGCGAGTACAACCTGCGCGGGGGGGGCGACGGCGGCGCGGGCTCCGTGTTCGAGTACGCCGGCCCGGGCGGCGGCGACTGGATGCTCACGTTCCGGGATGTCGGCGACTGGCGCGGCTCCTACGTGTTCAACAGCTCCACCGGCGGCTACATGTTCGTGGGTGAGGGGTTGGGGAATTTCGAGCCGGTGGGACGGTTCAGCCCGCCGCAGCGCCAGGACCGCGCCGGGGCGGCGTTCGAGCTGCACCCGGCCGCGCATCTGAGCCTGAGCGGCGAGGGCGCGATGCTGAAGCGCTCGCTCAACCTCTACTCCGGGGCCGGGCTGCCCGCGGCCCTGGCCCACAGCCTGGGCCTCAGCCTGGACACCCTGGGCCTGGCCGCTCTGCCGGGGGTGCGGCTGACCTTGCGCGGGGAGGAAAGCCGGGTTGGGAAAGACTTCACGTACCAGGGACGGCGCTACGGGCCGGATTTCGAGCGCGCCTGGAACCTCAGTCCCCTGGCGGATGGCGAGGATGGCTCCGGGGTGGGTGAGAACAGCCATGCGGCCAGCGCCCGGCTCGACCTTCCCCGCGGCCTGGCCCTCTCGGCTGGCTACGGCGGCTTGAGCCGTAGCAACGACGAGCAGGCCGAGCGCCGCGAGTACGGCCTGGAGTTCCGCCCGGCCCGCGAGCTGGAGGCGGCCTGGCAGCGCCTGAATGTCAGCTCGACACGCCTGGCCCCGGCAGGGGAAAGCCTCGCCGACAGCTCCCTTTCCTCGGGCCACCGTCTGCGCGACAACCTCTCCCTACGCACCGCCGTTGGCCTTTTCCAGCCCCGCCTCGACCTGGAGCGCGAGCGCGAGAGCGGCCCGGCCAGCCTCTACGGCACGGGCTCGGCCGGGATCGGGCACCTGGAGCTCAAGCCGCGCCTGAGCGCGCGCTTTTCACCCCGCTTCGAGACCGGGCTGACTTTCTACCAGCGCGGCAACGATTATCTTCCCTGGGACAGCCTGTCCGGTGCTTCCGCCGACTGGCGGCGCGAGAGCACGGTCCAGGCCACGGAGGCCGATTTCAGCTACCAGGGACGCGGCTCGTTCCGCCTGAGCGGGCGGCTCGGCCACCGCAGCCGCCGGTTCAGCCGCACCCTCCAGGAACGCGCCACCTCCACCGCCGGGCGGCTGGAGATGTTCGCCGGGAGTTTCGCCGGGGCGCTTCAGTCGCACCTTCTGTACGAGATATCCCACGGCTCCTCGCTGCGCTCCCAGGTGCGCTATCTGCCCGAGCGCTACCCGGACGAGGGGGAGTACCTGGCCGACGGCACCTGGGTCGGCAAGGAGCAGGGCACCCACCGCCGCGAGGTGATCGTGGGCGGGATCGACCCCCGTGCCGCGGCCACGCTCAGCCTGACCTCGCGTGAAAATATCGACCTGACCGGCTGGGTCGACACCGCCGCCACCCACATCCGGCGCATCACCGCCGGCAGCACGGTGCAACTGGAGCGCGAGAACACCTCGGTCGAAAGCTGGAAGCTCTACTGCCTGCTGCCCTCGGCGCTGGGGGACAAGGACGGGGCGGTGATGCGCGGCACGCTGATCAACGCCGACCTGAGCGTGCAGTGGGCCGACCCGGAGGTGTACAGCCGCCTGGAGTTGCTCTGGAACTCACGATTCGACCGCCGGTTCGAAAGCGGGTTCGAGGAGAGCGGCGAGCGCACCCTGCGCCTGCAGATGCGTATCCCCCTGGCGCGGCATGTCCAGTGGGACCCGACCCCGTCCTGGAGCCGCCGCGCGCGCACCAACCTCAACGGCTCGGGGCGGGCCGTGCGTTCGCTGGGCCTGGAGAACCGCCTGACCTGGGATATCACCGGCGCCTGGCGGGTGGGGCTCGAGGCCGACGCAGCCCGTCACCGCCTGGAGGGAGGCAGCCGCGCCCTGTACGGGCGCTACGCCCTGGGGGGCACACTCACCCGTTTCCTGGGTCGCGGGGGACGGATCGAGGCGGGCGGAAGCGCGTTCCGGGTGACAGGGGAGGGCATCTCGGACGTGACCCTGGTCGATATCCTCGGCCTGGCCTCCAGCGGCTCGGGCTACGAGGCCACGGCCGGGGCGAGCGTGGAGCCGACCGAGCGCATGACTCTCTACCTGCGCTACACCGGCCGCACGGATTACCTGCGCTCCAGATTCGTCAACTATGGCCGGGCCGAGGTGAAATATGTGTTCTGAGGGGGAGGTGTTTTGGAGTGAGCCTGGTGTTTACCGTAGGGGCGACCGGCCGGTAGCCCCTACAATGGGCCGATTGCTTTGGATATGACACGGAGGCTGGGGCACGGTGCAGCGTGCCCCTACACAAGAACCGGCAATTGGTGGATGGGTGGGGTTGGAGTCGTAAATCCCCTAAAAAGAGGGGTGGCGGCGTAGCCGACGGGGTGTGTGCGATTGGGCGGAAGCACGGGTGAATCTTGGGAAGATGTAGGGGCAATTCATGAATTGCCCCTGCGGAGATGAAGGAACTGTCGGTAGTCGATAGCTTATTATCGGGAGATTCGATGCCTCGCGGATTCTTAAAACCCTTACTCTCGTTCGTACTGTTGGTCGCGGTTGCCTTTCCCGCGGCTGGCTCGGCCGCGGATGAGCCTGCACCCTGGCTGCGGCGGGAGGCTCTGCACCTGACAGGCGGCAGCGCCCTGGAGGAATCGGTCCTGCGCGCCGCCCTGCCCGACAGTTTCCGGGCCGCTGGGGCGCGGGCGCTCCTTGACAGCGTGCAGCGCAGCCTCCACGCCGACAGGGGCTACTATGCCGCGCGCCTGCTCTCTTTGGAAACCTCCACCGATGGCCTGCGTCTGCGCCTGGAGAGCGGCCCGCGGGCGCGGATAGGCCGGGTGAGCCTGGACAGCACTGTTTCCCCGGAGCGGGAGACTCTCCGCCCGGCCCTGGAGAGCTGCCGCGGCCTGGCCGCCGGGCGCACCGGGGTGGAGCTGGCCTTGGAGCGTCTGGCCCGCGCCGTGGCCGAGCGGGGTTACCCGTTCTGCCGGGTGGAACTGGCTGCTGTGAGCCTGGACAGCACGGCCCGTTGGCTGGAACTGACAGTACGCCTGGAAACCGGCCGCCGCTGCCGTCTGGGCGAGGTGAGTTTCCCGGGCCTGAGTCTCACCCGTCCGGCGACGGCCCTGCGCCTGTCCGGGCTGGAGCCTGGCGCGGATTACCGCGAGTCCGGGCTGCGCTCGGCCCGCGGACGGCTCTTGCGCTCGGGCCTTTTCCGCGAGGCCGGACAGGTGCGGGTGGCCCCCGGGCGCGACTCCTGGCGCGCGGATGTCAGCCTGCCGCTCAAAGAGGCCCCCGCCAGCCGTCTGGAGGCGGCCCTGGGCTCGGGCGGGGCTTCCGGGGCCTCGACTGTTTCGGGCTATTTCCATCTGGAGCTGGCGAACCTGTTCGGCACGGCGCGGCGGGCGCGGGTGAGCTGGGAGCACCCGCGCCGCGACTGGAGCTCGCTGGAGGTCTCCTACCGCGAGCCCTGGCTCCTCGGGACCGGCCTGGCCTTGGAGGCCATGCTCTCCCAGAGCCTGCGCGACTCGCTCTACAGCAGCACCGGCGCGTCCCTGCGCCTGACTGTCCCGGCCGGCGCCTGCGGCCGTCTGGGCCTGGGGGCGCGCTATGAGAAGACCAGCCCCGGCAGCGAGACCTGGGAGCTGTCGCGGAGCGGCTCGCTCTGGAGCGTGGAGGGGTTGTACGAGCGCTCCGACCTGGACAATCCCTACAATCCAAGGCTGGGCAGCCGGGTGACTGCCACGGGCTCGGCCGGAAGGCGCAGCGTGGAGGCGGTCGACCGGCGCGAGATTCGCGCCGCGGTGGAGCTGCGGGCTTATCACCCGGTCACGCGGGGCCTGCCGGTGGCGGCCCTGGCTGCGGGCTACAGCTTTGTCTCCCGTGGCAGTTCCAGCGTGGCCGAGCTGCCCTACCAGGCCCGTATCCCGGTGGGCGGAGTTTCACGCGAGGGCGGGCCCGTGGTGCGCGGACACCCGGAGGAGGAACTGCGCGCCAGGCGGGCTTTCTGGTTCAGCCTGGAGCAGCGCTGGCCGATTGGTGAGCTGGGGCGGGTGTTCCTGTTCTATGACCTTTGCACGGTCCAGGCCCCCGACACCCCGGAGCGCGCGCCGGAGGGGATGGAACGCGCGCGCTGGGAGACTGCCACATTGCAGGGTTACGGGGCCGGGATGCAGCTCGAAAGCCGCCTGGGCCTTCTGGGGCTGGCCCTGGGTTTGCAACCGGGTCGCGGACCCGGGCAGGCCCGTCTGCACCTGAGCCTGAGCGAGCTGTTTTAATTCTCACCCCGCAGCGGGATAACTTGTCTTGAGGCTGGAAAACAATGAATGAATAGCGTTTAGGAAGGCCTGATTTTACTTGAGATAGAGGAAAATGTCGTATATATTTCCAAACCTGTTTTGTTTAGAGTATAGTTTTTTCACTGGGCGCGCCGGAGGGTTTGACTGATGGAAAGCGGTGTCACCGCCGCCTGGGTCAGGCTCGGGTTGGAACTTGCCGCGCAGGCTCTCCTGCGGGGGGGGATATTCGGGACCGGGGAGACCTTGCCGGGCCGGGCTGTCAGGTCGGCAGCCGGGGGCGGCGCGGGTGTGGATGGACAGATGACCCTGGAAGGTGAGATGGAGGACTATTACATCGAGCAATTGGCCGAGCGCGGGATTGACACCGTGTTCCTAAGCGCGAGTGCCGGCCGTCTGAAAGAGGAGCCCCGCTGCGCCCCCGAGGTCGAGCACGACCGCCCGGTCTATTTTGTCAGCGCCCCGTTCGACAGCTCTCTGCTCAACAAGCCAGGCCTGCAGTCGGTCGCAGTCTCGGCCCTTGCCATCTATACCCGCCCGGTCCGTCCCGAGCTGGCCGATTCGCTGGCCTCGGTTGTGGTGAATATCCCCGAGCGCTCGGTGACATTCTCCGGCGCGCGCAGCGCCTTCGAGGGGCGGCTGGACCATGCCGGCAAGCTGGTCGACTGGCGCACTATCTCGCCCAACGGCGCCGAAAAGCTGGCCGAGGCGCAGCTCGAGGTCTATCTGATGAAACCCGTGCGGCACTTTCCCGCGGTCGAGAAGCTCAAGCTCCAGTTCCGCGGGGTCAAGTTCCTGCTGCCCAACAGCGGGCCCGCCGGGTTCTGCGATGTGGCCGCCGGCAAGGCGGATGCCTGCCTGGCTTTCGGCCAGCGCTGCACCGAAATATTCCCCGGCCTGGCTGTGGCCGAGCGCGCCGGTTGCGTGGCGACCACATTCGAGGGCCAGCGCGTGGCGTTCGGTGAGGACCCCTCCCGGCGTATCAACGTCGCCTGCTCGGCCAATGGAAAGCTGCATACGCGTCTGCTCGACGCTCTCAAGGCCGGGGCTTTGACCGACAGCACCGGGCTGGAAGATGACTGAGACGCAGCTCACACCCGGCTACTATTTCGACCCGGCGTACTGGCCCCTGGAGGGTCTGTACGACGGGGTGGAATATGTCTGGCAGGCGCTGGAACGCTTACCGGAGCTGCTGGACAGACATCTGGTTCCGGGAGTGCATCCCTCGGCCAGAGTCAGCCCGGGGGCATTTATCGGCGAGCGGGTGAGCCTGGGCGAGGGCGTGGTGGTGGAGCACGGGGCCTCGATCCCCGGGCCGGCCCTGATAGGACCCGGCTGCGTGGTGCGCAGCGGGGCCTACCTCCGCGGCGGCGTGTTGGCCGGGGCGGGCTCGATCCTGGGCTACTGCTGCGAGTTCAAGAACTGTATCCTACACAAGGGGGCGGAGGTCTACCACTTCGCCTACGTCGGCGACAGCATCCTCGGCCACCGGGCGCACCTGGGGGCCGGGGTCAAGATATCCAACGTCAAGCTGAGCGGCGGCACGGTGGCAGTGAGTGCGCCGGACGGCCGCGTTCTGGACACGGGCCTGCCGAAATTCGGGGCCGTGCTGGGCGACTCCGCCGAGGTCGGCTGCAACGCCGTGCTCAACCCCGGCTCACTGCTCGGGCCGCGCTCGGTTGTCTACCCCGGCGCCTCCTGGCGCGGCTGTCTGGACGCCGATACGATCGCCAAGGTCCGGCAGAGTTTCGAGCTGGTGAAGCGCCGCCGCCGGGACTTGCCGCCGCCTGTCTGACAGGCTGTAGACCGGCCGTGAAAAAACGAAAATAAATCAAAGCCCTATAGAACACTGCTCCGGTCAAATGCCGCACCCGCCCGGACGTGTTCCGGGCCCGCGCCGGGGTGGCCCGCACCGCCCCGAGTCGTTAACCCGACGCTTTCAATCCAACCGAAGAAGAACTGTAAAATGCCCAAACTCCCACTGCCCCGCAATATCCGCCATCCCGAGTTCGAATGCATGGAACGCAGCGAGCTGCGCCGCCTCCAGACCGAGCGCCTTAAACAGACAGTCGCCTGGTGCTGGGAGCGCGTGCCTTTCTACCGCAGCCGGATGGAGGCCGCCGGTGTGAAACCGGACGATATCCGCTCGCTGGATGACCTGCGCCACCTGCCGTTCACCACCAAGGACGATCTGCGCGACAACTACCCGTTCGGCCTGTTCGCCGTGCCCCAGACCGAGCTGGTGCGGATACACTCCTCCAGCGGCACCACCGGCAACCCGACCGTGGTGGGCTACACCCGCGAGGACCTCGACCTGTGGGCCGAGGTCTGCGCCCGGTTTATCACCGCCGCCGGGGTGACGGCCCAGGACACGGTGCAGATCGCGTTCGGCTACGGCCTGTTCACCGGCGGTTTCGGGCTGCATTACGGCATGGAGAAAGTGGGCGCGGCGGTGATCCCTGCCTCCAGCGGCAACACCCGCCGCCAGGTGAAGCTGCTCAAGGATTTCGGGGTTACGGCCCTGGTCTGCACACCCAGCTACGCCCTCTACATCGGCGACACCATGCGCGAGATGGGCATGGACCCGGCTGAGCTGAAACTTCGGATCGGGCTGTTCGGCGCGGAACCCTGGAGCAACCGGATGCGCGAGAAGGTCGAGCAGGCCCTGGACATCCATGCCACGGACAACTACGGCCTGAGCGAAATCATTGGACCCGGAGTGAGCGGCGAGTGCGCGTGCAAGGACGGGATGCACATCCAAGAGGACCATTTCCTGCCCGAGCTGATCGACCCGGATACCCAAGCCCCGGTGGAGCGCGACTCCGGGCGGTCCGGCGAGCTGGTGCTCACCACGCTGACCAAGAAAGCCCTGCCCATGCTGCGCTACCGGACCAAGGACCTGACCCGTCTGACCGACAGGCCCTGCGCCTGCGGCCGCACCACGGCGCGGATGGAAAAGACCTCGGGCCGCACGGATGACATGCTCATTATCCGCGGGGTCAACGTGTTCCCCAGCCAGATCGAGAGCGTGCTGCTGGAGGTGGACCACGTGGAGCCGCACTACATGATAATCGTGAACAGCGAGAACAACCTCGACCGTCTGGAAATCCAGGTCGAGGTGAGCGAGTCGCTGTTCCATGACGAGATGCGCCGCTTGCACGAGCACCACCTGAAACTCAAGCGGTCGATCGAATCCACCCTCGGCCTGGGGGTCGACCTGAAGCTGGTCGAGCCCAGGACCATCGCGCGCAGCGAGGGCAAGGCCAAGCGGGTGATAGACAACAGGAGTAAATGATGGATGTGAGCAATCTTTTCAGCCTGGCCGGCAGCCGGCTAAAGAGCAGTAAGATACGCGAGCTTATGAAACTGATGGGGCAGCCGGGCATTATCTCCATGGCCGGGGGCAGCCCGGATGCCGAGCATTTCCCGTACGAGGAGATCAACGCGATCACCGCGGCCTGGGATGAGCGCAAGCGCGCCCTGGCGCTTCAGTACGGAGCTACCGGCGGCTACGGGCCGCTGCTGGAGCAGATACGGGCCTATGTCGCCCTGGGCGGGGTGAGCTTCGCCGGACAGGCTGTGCTGCCCACCACCGGGGCGCAGCAGTCGTTGCAATTGCTCACCCGCGTGCTGACCGACCCCGGGGATGTGGTCCTGGTCGAGATTCCGGCCTTTATCGGGGCGCTGGCCGCGTTCGCGGGCTACGGGGCCGAGGCGGTGGGAGTGGAGCTGGACGACCAGGGCCTGCCGCCCGAGCGCCTGGAGGCGACCATAGTTGCGCTGCGCAAGGCCGGCCGTCGGATCAAGTTTCTCTACACCAACCCGACTTTCCAGAACCCCTCGGGCCTGAGCCTGACCCAGGCGCGCCGGGACAAAGTGTACGAGGTCTGCTCCAAGCACGACATCCTGATCTTGGAGGACGATCCCTACTACGAGCTGTATTTCACGGGTGGGCCCTCCGACTACCGCAACCTGAAGAGCCGGGACGTGGACAACCGGGTGGTGCTGGTCAACACGTTCAGCAAGATCCTCTCGCCGGGGTTGCGCCTGGGCTGGATGACCGGCCCCGAGGCCCTGATCGCCCGCTGCGAGACCGCCAAGCAGAGCGAGGACGCCTGTTCCTGCTCCTACAGCCAGGTGGTGGCCGCCGATTACCTGGCCGCCGGGCACGTGCCGGTCTATACCCGCAAGATGCGCCAGGTCTATGGCGGCAAATGCCGCTTGATGCTTGAGTGCCTTGAGCGCGAGATGCCGAAAGGCGTGAGTTGGTCGCACCCGGCCGGTGGGTTCTTTGTCTGGGTCAGCCTGCCGGAACACCTGGACAGCGAGGACCTTCTGCGCGCCAGCCTCGAGCGCAAGGTGGCGTTCGTGACCGGCGAGCCGTTCAACGCGGACGGCGGCGGGAAGAACAAGCTGCGCCTGGCGTTCAGCAATTCCAGCCGCGAGGAGATAACCACCGGGATCGCGCGCGTGGCCGAGGCTTTGCGCTCGATCCTGTAAGCTGTACGGGAAGGTCGATATGCCGAAGAAAGCCTACGTGCTCGTGTTCGACGGCTACGCGGACTGGGAAATCGGGTTCGCCCTGGCCGAGATACGCCGCACCGGCGGCCTCGAGGTGGAGGCGGCCGGTTTTGACGGCGGGACCGTGGTCTCGATGGGCGGCTTGCATGTCGTGCCCCAGACTGTCATATCTAAGATAGACCCTTCAGAAGCACTCGTTTTCATCCTGCCCGGCGGCCACCTGTGGGAGCAGCAGTACCCCGTGGACGAGGTGGAGGACTGTCTGTGGCGCATGGAGCGGGCCGGGGTGCCCATCGCCGCGCTCTGCGCCGGGACCACCGTGCTGGCCCGGGCCGGTATTCTGCGCCAGCGCAGGCACACCAGCAATTCGCGCGAATACCTGGAGCGCGTGGCCCCGGACGCCACGAACCCCGCGCTCTACGTGGACAAGCTGGCCGTGACCGACCGCGGGGTGATCACCGCCAGCGGCCTGGGGGCGCTGGAGGCGGCGCGGGAGATATTCGAGCTGCTCGATATCGCCACGCCGCAGATGCGCGAGGGCTGGTACAGGGCGTTCAAGAGTGGAGTCATGCCGAAGGGCTATTATTGACCACATCCCGCGGGGCCACGGTGCGCCGGTGGATGAAACCAAACACGATCCCCGTGTTCGATGGGGAATAGACGGCCTCGGGCGGCTGCGGCCCCCGAAACAACAGTAAAAGCTAAGGAGATTCCCTTGTCCGACATTATCAGCCGTATCAAGGCAAAAGCCCGCAGCGCGGGCAAGACCATTGTCCTGCCGGAATCGGGCGATGAGCGCATGCTCAAGGCTGTGCCGATCATCCTGGCCGAGGGCCTGGCCAAGATCATCCTGCTGGGAGAGCGTGACACGATCCTGGCGGATGCCAGGAAAGTGGGCGCGGATGTGAGCGGGGCCGAGATCATCCCGGTGCAGGGCACCGAGCTGGCCGGGCGTTTGGCCGGACGCCTGTACGAGCTGCGCAAGGCCAAGGGCATGACCGAGGAGCAGGCGGTCGAGACCCTCAAGACACATATGTATTTCGCCGCCATGCTGGTCAAGGAGGACCTGGCCCACGGCTACGTGGCCGGGGCGCAATGTACTACGGCGGCGACTCTCAAGCCCGCCCTGCAGATTATCAAGACCCGTCCCGGGATCAGCATCGTCTCCAGCTATTTCATGATGGTCCACCCCGACCCGCGCTGGGGCGCGGAGGGGGTGCTGTTCTACGCCGACAGCGGCCTGGTGATCGACCCGAATGTCCAGGAGCTGGCCGAGATCGCGATCACCACGGCCGACACGTTCCGCACCATGCTGGGCGTGGAGCCGCGCGTGGCCATGCTCAGTTTCAGCACCAAGGGCAGCGCCAGCCACGCCCTGGTCGATAAAGTTGTTAACGCTACGAATATTGTCAAAGAGAAACGGCCGGACATCATCGTGGACGGCGAGTTGCAGGGCGATGCCGCCCTGATCGAGAAAGTGGCGGCCAGCAAGGCCCCCGGCAGCCCGGTGGGCGGCAAGGCCAACATCCTCATCTTCCCCGACCTCAACGCCGGCAACATCGCCTACAAGCTGACCCAGCGCCTGGCCGGGGCCGAGGCCTACGGACCACTGATCCAGGGCATCGCCAAGCCGGTCAACGACCTGTCGCGCGGCTGCTCGGTGGATGATATCGTCTCGGTCACCGCGATCACCGCAGTCAGTTGAACCCTGGCTGAAAGTGAAAAAGCAAAAGGGGCGGGTCAACTGACCCGCCCCTCCGTTTTTATGTTCCAGGCTTGGCCGGTTCAGACCTCTTCGAGCATACGCTGGATGAATTCCGCGTCCTTGGCCAACTGGGCCGGGCTGTTGTCCAGGTTGAACTCGAAGAACATGCAGCCTTTCCAGCCGGCCTCTTTCAGTTTGCCGATATAGCCGCGCCAATCCTTCTCGCGGTCGGCCAGTGGACCCAGGTCATCCATGCCCTGCGGGTTCTGCATGTGCACCATCGCCAGATAGGGCAGCACCTTGACCAGGTTGTCCAGGCTTTTCTCATAGCTGTCGAACGGCAGCACCTGCCAGTAGGAGAAAACATTCGGATGGTCGATGGCGCGCAGGAGCTTGAGCGCGTGGTCGCCGCCGTGGGTCGGGGTGTTGTTGTGGAACTCGAAAGCCACCTTGACCTTGCGCGCGGCGGCCAGGTCGGCGATGTCGCGCGTGTTGGCGGCTATCTTGGCCAGTTGCTCGCCGGTCAGCTCCACCGCCTCGATCCAGCCGGCCCAGACCCGGATCACCTTCGCTCCCAGGGTCGCTGCGGCCTCCAGCACCGGCATGAAAGCGGCGGGCTCGTGCTCGTAGACATTGAAATACGAGCCGTAGCTCGGGGTTGCCAGCCCCGCGGCTGCGCATCTGGCCGCGATCTGGCGGATACCTTCCGCTCCCAGGGAGGGCTTCACGTGGACATCCCCGCCCCATTCGATAGCCTGAAGGCCGGTGTCACGGGCGGTGCGGATAACCTCGTCCACGCTCATCTTGCGGAAAGTCACGCTGCAAAGACCGAGTTTAATCAAAGGGAGGCCTCCTTAAGCTGAACATTGCCCCGCACTGCGCCGCACATAGCGACACGGTTTATTCGATAAGCTAAAATATCGGACATTGATTGGCTTTGTCAAGGTGGAGCCGTCTGAGCCACCCTTGCGCCGGACCGGCGCCGGACACATATTTAACCGTCCGCGCGGACCGGGGCGGGAATCGAAGACGGGATTTCAATGCAGGAGAGAGACGATCATGACGGATAAATCGGGCAGCGCGGTGGTTTGCGCCAGCGGCGGGATGGACAGCGCGGTCTGTGCGGCCCTGGCCTGCCGTGACCACGAGCGGGTGTTTTTCCTGCACGCCGATTACGGCCAGCTCACCGAGTCCACCGAGCGCGAGCGTTTCAGCCGTCTGGCCGCGCATTTCGGGGCAACCGGCACCCTTCTAATCCGCCTGGACCACCTGCGCGCCATCGGAGGCTCCAGCCTCACCGACCCGCAGATCGCCGTGCCCGAGGCCGACCTGTCCAATCACTCCATCCCCAGCACCTATGTCCCGTTCCGCAACGCGCAGATCCTCTCGGCCGCTGTGGCCTGGGCCGAGGTGCAGGGGGCGGACGCGGTCTACATCGGGGCGGTGGAGCAGGACTCCAGCGGCTATCCCGACTGCCGGCGCGCTTTTTTCGAGGCCTTCGAGCGCGCGGTGGACCTGGGCACCCGTCCCGGCACGCGCATCGACATCCGCACCCCGCTGATCGGGATGAAGAAGAGTGAGATCGTGCGGCTGGGCCTGTCGCTGGGGGTGCCGTTCGAGCTGACCTGGAGCTGCTACCGGTCCGAACAGCGCGCCTGCGGACGCTGCGACAGTTGCGCCCTGCGCCTGCGCGCTTTCCGCGAGGCCGGGGTGGAGGACCCGATCCCGTACGAGGCGGGGGCGCGATGAAAGACCTCCTGCGCCCGGACAGACCCGGCGAGGTCCGCCGCGAGGACCAACGCATGCGGGTCGAGCGCCTGTGCCTGGATTTCGACGAGGACTGCGTGCTGGGCGACGCTCCGCCCTTCGGCTCGTTCCGCCGCTGCTGGGACTACGACCGCTCCACCGGTTTCTGCCCGTTCTGCCTTCCCCGCGGCAACGCCCCGGCCTGAGAGCCGCGCACCAGGCGGATGAACCGTTCCTCCACCACCTGCATGTTGTTCTCCCAGAGCGCCCGCGCAGCGATCAGCTTCAGGTTGTGCCCGCGCGCGCGACGGCGCAGGGCCTGGTCGGTCATGGCGCGGCGCAGGCACTCGGAGAGACGGCCGAAATCGCCGGGCGGGAACAGCAGCCCGTTCACCCCATCGCCCACCCACTCGCGGTTGCCGGGGATATCGCTCACCACCGGGAAAGCGCCGCAGGCCATTGCTTCGAGGAGCGACACCGAGGCCCCGTCCGAGCGGCTGCACGACACGTAGATGTCCGCGGCGCGCAAGGACGCTGCCAGGCAGGGCGGGTCGAGCCAGCCGTGGAACCCGCTCAGGCGTTCCCCCAGGCCGTAGTAATCCGCGAAATGCTCCAGGTGTTCCCTCTCGCTGCCCTCGCCCACCACCGAGAGCCTGAAATTCCAGCCCGCCTCGCGCAGGATCAGCGCGGCGCGCAGAAGGGTGTCCACGCAGTAGACCGGCTCCAGGCGCCGCGTGCTGATTATCGAGAACGGACGTCCCGGCTCGCCGCAACGCGCTGCCGGAGGCTCGGGCTGCGGTTCGGCCGGGAAGAATATCTCTTTTTCGATCCCCAGCGGCGAGCAGATTATGCGGTCGTTTTCCACATTGAACGTGCGCAGCTTGTCGGCCAGCACCGTGGCGTCACAGGTGAATAGCGTCCCGGCGCGCAGGACCAGGGCGGTCCGTAGACTGTGCAGCGGGCTGCGGCCAGCGTTGACCAGAAGGTCGGAGCCCCAGCAGGTCACGGCCAGGGGCCGGGCCGAGCGCACCAGCGCTGCCAGGAACCCGTAACCGGGCACGTAATGGGCGTTGACCAGGTCCGGGCGGAAACGGTGCACCTGGTGGGCCAGCGCGGGCGCGGCCAGGCTGTAGCGCAGCGCCAGGGGACGCAGGAACGCGGTGGGCAGGACTTTCTCCTCCAGGTCGCGCCCGGGTGAGGGCTCCAGGGTGACAAGCTGCACCGTGTGGCCGCGGGAGCGGAAATAGCTCACCCAGCGGCGCGTGTGCACCACATCCGCGCTGGCCAGCACGAGCAGGCGAAGCGGCTGCGCCGGGCTTGGGAGGGTCTGTGTCATGGAGTGTGTCCTGGCGGAGGAACGGGTGGCACGGGGAGGATCTTTTTACGCCCCGCTATGGACCATCGATCCACTATATAATACCGCAAAATCCCCGCCGGTTCAATCCGGGCCGGAGGCTGTCGAGCCGTTCCAAGGCAAACCGTAATGTGTAAAAATGCGGGGCGGATCTGCGTGTCCGCCCGTCCTTGTTTCGTCCTTTCGGTCTTGCCCAGCAATGTCCGGTTAGGGA
>JAJFUG010000206.1 GCA_021372515.1 bacterium | reverse complement strand
ATGCCCTTCTGCAGGATGGCCGCGGGGCCGAAGCCCGCGCTCACGCGCAAGGCGTACAATTCGGCCTCAAGTGCCGGGGGAACCACCAGCCAGCCCATTCTCAGCCCCGGGGCCAGCGTTTTCGAAAAACTGCTGCAGTGGATCACTCGCCGGTCCTCTCCGGCAAGCAGGAGATAACTGCTTGGGGGGATCCCCTCGTAGGAGAGGTAATGATAGGGGTCGTCCTCGAATATCGGGATGTCGTATCGACGGGCCAATTCAAGGATTTCCAGCCTGCGGCCCTGGCCCGTCAGTATGTCGCTGGCGGGGCCTCCGCCCTGAGCGTGCTCACGGACCGGAAATATTTCCAGGGTGACCTGGAGTTCCTGGTCCAGGCGCGCGAGGCAGTGGACATCCCGGTGCTGCGCAAGGATTTCATCTTCTCCGAATATCAGGTATTCGAGTCGGCCCTGCTGGGCGCGGACTGTATTCTTCTTATCGCCGCCGCCCTGGAGGACCGCCTTCTGGACGGCCTGTACCAGGTGGCCGGGGGCCTGAGGCTGGATGTGCTGGTCGAGGTGCACGACGAGGCCGAGGCCGGGCGGGCCGCCCGCCTGGGCGCGCGGATCGTGGGCGTCAACAACCGCGACCTGGGCACTTTCCAGGTGAGCCTGTCCACCTCGGAGCGCCTGGCTCCCCTGCTCGCCGGCGCGGCGGTGCGGGTCTCCGAAAGCGGTATCACCAGCCGCGCCGACCTCCACCGCCTGGCCGCCTGCGGCTACCGCGCGGTCCTGGTCGGGGAGCACCTGATGCGTCACCCGGACATTACTGCCGCCACCCGAGAACTTTTGGGAGCCATGTCATGAGGACCCGGATCAAGATTTGCGGGATCACCCGCTGGGAGGACGCCGCCGCGGCCGTGGACCTGGGGGTGGATGCCCTGGGCTTCGTGTTCCACCGTCCCAGCCCGCGCTACGTCATACCCGAGAACGCGATGCGTATCATCGAGCGCCTGCCGGCCTGGGTCACCCCGGTGGGTGTGTTCGTGGACACTCCCCCCACCGCGGTGCGCGACACGTTCGAGCGCTGCGGCCTGAGGCTGGCCCAGCTCCACGGCCAGGAGTCTCCGCTGGTCTGCGCCGCGCTGGGCGTGCCCTGGATCAAGGCTTTCCGGGTGGCCAAGCCCGAGGATTTGGACAGTATCCGTAATTGGAACCTGCGCAACGGTTTCCTGCTGGACAGCTTTGTCCCCGGCGCTCCCGGCGGCACCGGCCGGACTTTCGACTGGTCCCTGGCCTGCCGGGCGGTCTCGGCTGGCCCCTTGATACTGGCCGGCGGGCTGAACCCGGAGAACGTGGGCGCGGCGATCCGCACCGTGCGTCCGTTCGGGGTGGATGTTTCGAGTGGCGTGGAAAGCGCCCCCGGCGTAAAAGACCATGCCCGCATGGCGGATTTCATGGTCGCGGTGAAAGAGGCGGACGGAATCGACTGAAAGCACGGTTTATGCTTTGAAGCAGATGCAGACCATTTGCGAATCGCCGTGGCAGTTTGAACGTAGGGGCGCACCCGCGTGTGCGCCCGGGCGGACACATGGGTCCGCCCCTACAATTAAATGCGGATAGTTGATCACTGATATAGAACTCATGCACCGTCAGGATGCTTGAAGAAAGGATGACCGCACGATGAAAATCAAACTCGGACTGCCCAAGGGCAGCCTTCAGGATGCAACCATCGAGCTGTTCCGCCGCGCGGGCTACAATTTCGGGGTCAGCGAGCGCAGCTATTTCCCCTCCATCGATGATGACGAGCTGGAGGCCATGCTCATCCGGGCCCAGGAAATGGCGCGCTATGTCCAGGATGGGGTGTTCGACGTGGGCCTGACCGGCCGCGACTGGATCATCGAGACCGGCGCGGAAGTTGTCGAGGTGGCCGACCTGATCTACGCCAAGCGCAGCATGCGCCCGGTGCGCTGGGTCCTGGCCGTGCCCAACAACTGCGATGTCAAGTCGGTCAAGGACCTGCAGGGCAAGCGGATCGCCACCGAGGTGGTGAACATCGCCCGCCAGTACCTGGAGCGTAACGGCGTGCAGGCCGAGGTGGAGTTCTCCTGGGGTGCAACCGAGGCCAAGGTGCCGGAGCTGGTGGATGCCATCATCGAGGTGACAGAGACCGGCAGCAGCCTGCGCGCCAACAACCTGCGCATCGTTGAGACCGTGCTGGAGTCCACCACCAAGCTGATCGCCAACAGGAAAGCCTGGGACGACCCGGCCAAGCACGAGAAGATCGAGAACATCGCCCTGATGCTGCGCGGCGCCATCGCCGCCGAGGGCAAGGTGGGGATCAAGCTCAACGTGCCGCGCGCCAAGCTGGACGCCGTGATCAAGATCCTCCCGGCGATGAAGAACCCCACGGTCAACTCGCTCAACGACCCGGACTGGGTGGCGGTGGAGACCATCGTGGATGAAAACATCGTGCGCAAGATCGTCCCCGAGCTCAAGCGCAAGGGCGGCTGCGACATAATCGAATACCCGCTGAACAAGGTCATCCCCTGAGGCGCACACATGAGTAACCTGTTGCGAATCATCGAAACCGGCCAGGAGGAGTTCCTGGACGAGCTGGCCCGGCGCAAGGCGGATGACCTGGACCGGGTGAGCGCGGATGCCGCCGCTATCGTGGCCCGGGTGCGCCAGGATGGCGACCGGGCCCTGACAGAGCTGACCGAGAAATTCGACCGGGTGCACCTGGAACCGGAAACGTTCCGGGTCAGCCGGGATGAAATCGACTCGGCTGCGTCCGGCATCGACCCGCAGCTCGCCCGTGACCTGGAGGCGGCTTACGCCCGTATCTTGGACTACCACCGCCGCCAGGCGCCCAACTCCTGGTTCTACACGGGGGCGGATGGAGAGATACTGGGCCAGCGGGTGTTGCCCGTGGATTCTGCCGCGATCTACGCCCCGGGCGGCAAGGCCGCCTACCCCAGCAGCGTGCTGATGGGCGCGGGTGCGGCGGTGGCCGCGGGGGTGCCGCGCGTGGTGCTCCTCTCCCCTCCCGACCGTCAGGGCGGCCTCAACCCGGCCGTGCTGTTCTGTGCCCGTCTGGCCGGGATCGAGGAGGTCTACCGTCTTGGCGGAGCGCAGGCTATCGCCGCTGCGGCCTACGGCACGGAGAGCGTGCCCGCGGTGGATGTGATCGCCGGGCCGGGCAATATCTACGTGACAGCGGCTAAAAAGCTGGTCTTCGGCAAGGTGGGGATCGACATGCTGGCCGGACCCAGCGAGGTGCTGGTGATCGCAGACGAAAGCCCCGATCCCGCCTGGGTGGCGGCCGACCTTCTGAGCCAGGCCGAGCACGATGAGCGCGCCGGTTGCATCCTGGTGACCACCAGCAGCGCTCTGGCCGAAAAAGTGGCCGCGGAGTTGCAGCGCCGTCTGGAAGCCCTACCCAAGGCGGCCATCGCCGCGCAGGCGGTGGAGAATTTCAGCGCGGCGCTGGTGGCGCGGAGCATGGAGCACGCCGCCGCGTTGGCCAACCGTTTCGCCCCGGAGCACCTGGAAATCCTGACCGCCGATCCCTGGGCGATCCTTGGAAAGATACGCCATGCCGGGGCGGTGTTCCTGGGGCCCTGGAGCCCGGAGCCGGTGGGTGACTACTGGGCCGGACCGAATCACGTGCTGCCCACCGGCGGGTCGGCGCGTGTGTTTTCCCCGCTCGGAGTGGAGGTGTTCCTGCGCCGCTCCAGCCTGATTGCGTTCAACCGCGAGGCGTTCGCCGCTGCCGCGGCCCCGGTGGCCCGTCTGGCCCGGGCCGAGGGCCTGGAGGCGCACGCCCGCTCTGTTGAAGCACGAGACATTCAAGAGAAGAAGTGACTACAGCGATGAAAGACGAACTGACAGACCTGCTGCGGCCCGAGCTTCTGCCGCTCAAACCCTACCGTTCCCCGGCTTTCGAGTACAGGCTGAAAATGGACCTGAACGAAAGCCCCTTCGACCTGCCCGTGACCGTGAAAGCCGAGCTCTGGAGCCGGGTGTCCAAGCTGCTCTGGCAGCGCTATCACGATGAGTTCGAGGGGCCGCTCAAGACGGCCCTGGCTGCCTACGCCCGCTGGAACCCGGAGGGCATCCTGCTCGGCAACGGCTCGAACGAGCTGATTTTTCACAGCCTGCTGGCCACGGTGCCGGATGGCGCGGCGGTGCTCTACCCGGAGCCCTCGTTCAGCCTCTACCGTCAGAACGCCGTGGTGGTGGGCGGCCGTCCGGTGGGATTCAGCCTGGAGCCGGGGGATTTCTCGGTGGACCCGCAGCGCGTGCTGCGACTGGTGCAGGAGTACAAACCGCGCGCTGTCGTGATCTGCTCGCCCAACAACCCGACCGGCAACCCGGTGCCCAACTCGACCATCGAGGCCATCGCCGCGGGGGCCGGCTGCACGGTGATCGTGGATGAGGCCTACAGCAATTTCGCTGCGGAGGATGCCCGCCCACTGCTGGAGGCGCACCCGAACCTGGTGCTTCTGCGCACGTTCAGCAAGGCGTTCGGCCTGGCCGGCCTGCGTTTCGGGTTCTCGCTCAGCGATCCGCGCCTGGCTCTGGAGATCGGCAAGGTGCAGCTTCCGCACCACGTGAATTTCTTCACCCAGCTCGCCGCGCTGACCATGCTGGGCCACATGGACCTGGTGAACAAGCGGATCGCCGAGCTCAAGCGCGAGCGCGAGCGCCTGGAGGGCCTTCTGGCCGCGCTGCCTGGGGTGAAAGTGTTCCCCAGCCAGGCGAATTTCATCCTGGTGGAGCTGAGCGGCAAGACCCCGCAGGCTGTGTTCGAGGCCCTGCTCGCGCGCGGTATCCTGGTGCGCAACATCTCGAACTATCCGGGTCTGTCTCGCTGCCTGCGCCTGACCGTGGGCCTGCGTGCCGACAACGAGGCCCTGGCCGCGGCGTTGCGGGAGGTCCTGGCATGACAGCGGCTCCCCCCGCGCCCGTGTACCGAGAAATCGCCCCCGGCCTGCGGGCGCGGACCGATATCAGTCTGCCTGCTCTGGAAAGCCTGGATGCCGTGCTGTTCGACATCGACGGTGTGCTGGTGGAGGTGAGCGATTCGTTCCGTTCGGTGATCAGCCTGGCGGTTCAGCATTTTTTCAACAAAGTCCTTGGACAGCCGGGAGAAACAATCCTGGTCAGCCCGGATGAGACCGCGCTGTTCAAGCTGGCCGGGCGCTACAACAACGACTGGGACCTGGCCGCCGGGGCCTCGGCCTGGGGCCTGCTCAAGCTGCTTTGCCGGCCCGAGCCGCCCCGTGATATTGCCGAGCTGAGAGAGGGCGCTCCCACGCTGGAGGAGTTCACCGGCCGGATAAAGGTCGAGGGCGGTGGCCTGGAGGTGACCCTGCGCCTGGTGCGCGCGGCCCTCGGCCCGGAAAAGCGGGAGGAGTTCGACCGTCTATACCGTCCTGAGCTGGTGCGGCGTATTTTCCAGGAGTACTACGCCGGGCCGCGTCTCTGCCGTCCGTTTTACGGCTTCGACCCGGAGTATTTCGAGGGTCCGGGGCTGGTCGAGCACGAGCGGCCGATAATAGATATCTCCCTGGTGGAGCGTCTGAGCCATGCGGGGGTGGCGTTCGGCATTCTCTCCGGCCGCACGCCCGAGGAGGCGGACTACGTGCTGGCAAGCCTTGGTCTGGCGCGGCTTCTTCACCCGCGCGGACGGGTGGTGGATGACGGCCACCTGACACCCAAGCCCGACCCGGACGGCCTTCTGCACCTGGCCCGTGAGATGGGCTTTGACAGCGCGGTCTACGTGGGCGATGTCCCGGATGACTGGAGCACGGTGCTGGCCTATGGCCGGGCCGTCGAGGCCGGCCAGGGACGGGTGTCCGGCTGCATGGTCGCCACCGGGGCGAACCCCGGGGGACGGATCAGCGCGCATTTCGAGCGCGAGGGATCCCACTGGCTGGCCACGGATGTGAACACCCTTCTGCGGGCCATGCTGCAAGCTCGAATAAAAGACTGATATTCTCTTTCTCTGCACCATCACCTCAAGGGGGTAAACAATGACAGCCCCGCGCAAAGCCTCGGTGCAAAGGACCACCGGCGAGACCGCTATCTCGCTGGAGCTTGACCTGGACGGGACAGGCGTTTTCGAGGGTTCCAGCGGAGTCGGGTTTTTCGACCACATGCTGAGCGCCCTGGCGCGCCACTCCGGGTTCGCTCTCAAGCTCACCTGCCAAGGCGACCTGCACGTAGATGAGCACCACAGCCTCGAGGACATCGGTCTGGCGCTTGGCCAGGCCCTGGACCGGGCCGTGGGCGACAAGGCCGGGATGACCCGTTTCGCCCATGCCTACGTGCCCCTGGATGAGGCCCTCAGCCGCGTGGTGGTCGATTTCAGCGGCCGCGGGCTGCTGGTGTTCCGGGGTGAGTTCCGCCGCGAGCGCGTGGGCGAGCTGCCCACCGAGATGGTGGAGGAATTCTGGCGCGCCGTGGCTACCAAGGCCCAGATCAGCCTGCACATGGAACTGATCTACGGCAGCAACGCGCACCACCAGGTGGAAAGCCTTTTCAAGGCCGCGGCACGGGCTTTGGGCACGGCCACGCGGCTCGTGGAGGGGCAGAAAGGCATCCCCTCGACCAAGGGCGTGCTCTGAGACAGAAAGCGCAGCGGAGGGCCGGGCCATCCTCCGGGGGCCGCGCAGGGCGCCTTCGGCGCCGCGGGTGAAACCCGCCCGCCGTTTCACGGCGGCTGCGCGGCCCCCGCTCTGCGCCAGGGACAACTCGAACAGTTAAGACAACCGAAGATTCTGACAAACGGGTTTTCGCACAATGAGCCAGAAAAAAATGATCAACATAGTCGATTCCAGGATGGGCAACCTGCGCAGCGTGGAGAAAGCTTTCCAGTTCCTGGGGTTCGAGGCGCGGATCAGCCCCGACCCGGCCGACATCGATCCGGCCAGCCACCTTGTTCTGCCCGGGGATGGCGCTTTCGGCAAGAGCATGCAGAATATCCGCGAGCTGGGGTTCGAGAAGCCGATCCGCGATTTTATTGCCTCGGGACGGCCGTTCCTGGGCATTTGCGTGGGGTTCCAGCTCCTGTTCGACTCCAGCGAGGAGATGGGCGAGCACCAGGGCCTGGGCCTGTTGCCCGGCAAAGTGGTCAAGTTTCCGCCCGGCCGCAAGATACCGCACATGGGCTGGAACCAGATCCACTGGACCCGGCCCTCGCCGTTCAACGCGGGCGTGCCGGAGGGATCTTTCTGCTATTTCGTGCACTCCTACTACGCCCTGCCTGGTGATGAGCGCGACACCCTGGGCCGCACCGATTACGGCCTGGAGTTCGCCTCGGTCATGGAGCGCGGCAACCTGTTCGCCGTGCAGTTCCATCCCGAGAAGAGCCAGGAGGCGGGCCTGCGGATGCTGAAAAATTTCGCCGAAATGTGAGAGGACCGACCCCATGCCGGTGATAATTCTGCCCGCCATCGACCTGATGGACGGGCGCGCGGTGCGTCTGCGCCAGGGTAAAAAGAGCGAGCGCACGGAGTATTTCGATGATCCCGCTATCCCGGCCGACAGTTTCGCCCGGGCCGGGGCCAGGTTTATCCACGTGGTTGACCTGGACGGCGCTTTCGAGGGCCAGTCGAAAAACCTCCCCACTGTGGAACGTATCGTCCGGGCAGTGGAGGGCCGCGCCGCGGTGGAGCTGGGCGGCGGTATCCGCAGCCTGGAGCATGTGCGGCGCGTGCTGGATCTGGGGGTGAGCCGGGTGATCCTGGGCACCGCGGTGCTGACCGACCCGGGGCTCGCCGCTTCCGCTGTCGCGCGTTTCGGCGCGGAGCGGGTCGTGGTGGGGCTGGATGCCAGGGACGGCCTCGTGGCGGTGCGCGGCTGGGAGGAAGTTAGCGCGCTCAAGGCCCTGGATGTGGCCCGCTCCTTGAGCGGCTCGGGCATAAAGCGT
>JAJFUG010000205.1 GCA_021372515.1 bacterium | reverse complement strand
ACGAGGCCAGCCGTTACGGCTCGTTCATCAAGGGGCACTACTCGGACAGCGTGGACAACCCGCAGGACTACCCCACCAGCGGCATGGGCGGGGCCAATATCGGGCCGGAGTTCACCGAGTCCGAGTACTGCGCCCTCAAGGACGTGAGCGACAAAGAGGCCGCTCTGGAGGCCGCCGGAAAGCTGCCCTCCGCGAGCGGCGTGCCCCAGGCCCTGGAGAACGCCGTGGTGGCCAGCGGACGCTGGGAGAAATGGCGCCTGCCGGATGAGATGGGCAAGCCGTTCGCCCAGCTCACCGAGGCCCGCCGCGAGTGGCTGGTCCGCACCGGCTGCCGCTACATCTGGACCGACCCCGGCGTGCTGGCCGCGCGTAAGGCGCTCTATGCCAACCTGGCCAAGGCTGGGATCGATGCCGACAGCTACGTGCTGGACAAGATCGTCGCGGTGATGGACAAGTATTTCGACAAGTTCAACCTGCGCGGCACTATCAGCCGGATCGAGAAAGAGCTGGAAGCCGGGCTGTAAGAGATCGATCCTCACTTTGTCCGCCCCTGGAGCGGGGTCAGGCGCAGCCTGGCCCCGCTCTGGCCGTTTCACCCCACCGGAATCGCCCACAGGAGAACGCAACGTTGACAAAGGCCGCCCGCATCAGCCTCAGCCACCCGGCACTGCTCTTTCTCTCCCTGTTCCTGTCCGTGTTTGCACCGGCCGGGGCCTGCTTAGCCGCAACGGATACGGATGCTGCGTTCGCCTGGCCCTCCACGACCCGCCAGTGCCGTCCCTGGACTTACTGGTGGTGGATGGGCAGCGCGGTCAATAAAGAGGATATCACCGGTCAGCTTGAGGCTTTCAGCCGCTGCGGCCTGGGCGGCGTGCACATAATCCCGATCTACGGGGCGGCCGGGTTCGAAAAGCAGTACCTTGACTACCTCAGTCCCGGCTGGATGGCGATGCTCCGTCACACCCTGGCCGAGGCCCGGCGGCTCGACCTGGGGGTGGACATGACCCTGGGCACGGGCTGGCCGTTCGGCGGCGGCTGGGTGGATTCCTCCGCCTCCGCGGCACGGGTGCTGTTTGCCACCTGGAGCCTGGAGGGCGGCCAAAGTCTCAAAGGCAGGGTGATTCCCGAGTCCGGAAGCCCGGGCGCGCCGCTCCAGACCCTGATGGCCTTCTCCCGGACAGGCGACAGGCTTGACCTCACCGGCAGGGTGGACGCCGCGGGCATACTGGACTGGGTCGCGCCGACAGGAGACTGGAAGCTCTACGCCGCGTTCCTCGACCGCCCGGTGATGCAGGTCAAGCGCGCCGCACCGGGCGATGAGGGCAATGTCATCGACTATTTCTCGAGGGCCGCCCTGGAGCGCTACCTCACCCGCTTCGACAGCGCTTTCGCCGACGTTCCCCGCGACTCGACTGTGCGCGCCTTCTATCACGACTCCTACGAGAACGAGAGCGCCGACTGGACCCCCGTCCTGTTCGAGCAATTCTCCGAACGGCGCGGCTATGACCTCCGTCGTCACCTTCCCGAGCTCTTGGGAGAGGGCGCTGACCGGGAAACTGTCGCACGGGTGCGTTTCGATTACCGTCAGACTGTCGCCGACCTGATCCTGGATGGATTCACCCGTCCCTGGGTGGCCTGGTCCCATGCCCACGG
>JAJFUG010000204.1 GCA_021372515.1 bacterium | reverse complement strand
AAAAAGGATGAAAATTCGTCCAGGAATACAGTTTTCCGGCCTGAACGGCCTTCTGAGCGGGCTGGTTTTGCTGCTGGCCGCCGCCGCACCGCTGGCCGCACAGAGCAAGTACGCCGGCGAATCGTTCAGCGTGGGCGTGGGTGCGCGCGGGCTGGGTCTGGGCAGCGCCTACCACACACTGGCCGAGGGCGCCGAGGCGCTTTACTGGAACCCGGCCGGGCTTGCCCGCGGCAGGGGCCAGAGGCTCAACCGGGCGATGTTCATGCACAGCGAACGGTTCGGCGGGGACGTGGATTACAATTTCCTGGGCTGGTCGCACCGTCTGACCGGGAGCGGCCCGGCCACAGCTTTCGGCTTCGGCCTGATCCACCTGGGCGTGGGCGGCATCCCGATCACGGCGCTTCCCGACCCGACCCAGGAGCCCGGCCCGGACAACCGTCCCTACATCGAACGCTACAGCTCGAAGAACGATTTCGCCCTGCTGGCCGGTGCGGCGCGCCGTCTGGATGAGAAGACATGGCTGGGGGCGAACGTGAAACTGCTGCACGAGCGCCAGTGGGGGGCCACCGCCACCGGGTTCGGCTTCGACCTGGGGCTGATCCGGGCGGTGGAGCTCAAGCTGCCGCTGCTCGTGAGCCTGTCGGCCCGGGATGTGACCACCAGTTTCCTGGCCTGGTCCACCGGCAAGCGCGAGTACATCAAGCCCTGGATTTCGGCCGGGGCGGCCCTGGCCGAGGGCCTGGCCGTGCCGGGCGGGCTGCTGAACGCGGCCGTGGAGGTCTCGGTCCCGGTGGAGCGGCGCAAGGCCAACTACGGCAGCTCCGAGGCCTACTACATGAGCCTGTTGCACCTGGGCGCGGAGTACGAGCTGTATCACCGTCTGGCCCTGCGCGCCGGGCTGGATGAACGCAACCCCACTTTCGGCGCGGGCCTGACCGTGCGCGCGCTGAGCCTCGACTATGCCTGGATCGGCCACCGCGACCTGGCCCAGACCCAGCGGGTCTCACTCGGCTACGCCTTCTGAAAAGCCCCTCACCTCCTGTCCAGCACTCGCCGCCGGAACGGCTCTGAATCGTCACGGTAGATTTCCGCGTAATGCTCCCGGATGAAATCGCCCAACTCGAAACCTGGAATCTCCAGCACTTTGTTTCCGTCCTCCCCGAGCAGGACAATCCTGTCCGGCCAGCCGCCGTGTGTCCCGAAAAACAGGAAGGCCGGCTGCCAGAGCGGTTTGCCGTAATGGGTGCAGGTCACCTCCATGCAGGAGGGCGTGCAAGGCCGCATCCGGCTCATGGGGTAGAAATAGGGTGCGTGATCGAGTGCCAGCACGGTTTTCGAGGGATCGGCGATGCGGGCCAGCGTGCTGTCCAGCCGCTGGAGCGCCTGTTGCCGGGCTGGCAGGGTGAAAATCCCCCGGTACAGGCCGGTTTCCAGCCACGAGGTCAGGGTCCATATCCGGCCGTCACGGTAGACAGTCCCGTAGAACAGGAACAGGAACAGGCCGGACACCGCGGCGAGACAGGCCAGCCCGGCCGCCGCGGAGGCCCGCCGGGGGCTGAAAGAGGGGCGGCGTGGCTGCCAGTGCTCCTCGACCAGAAGGGCGATGAAGACCGCGGTCAGCAGGCTGGGGGCGACCAGCAGGTACGAGCAGGTCGAGGCCCGCGCCATCGAAACCCAGAACGACTCCAGCCAGAGCGCCGTTGACGGCAGGCCGACCGTTATCAGAAGCAGGTCGAAGAGCTTCCTGTGCCGAACGGTGTGGAACCTGAGCCACGGGGCCGCCAGGGCGGAAAAGGCCGTGAACTCCGACAGACCGTACAGGTTGTTCCCGTTGGCCGCGCCTGCGGGAAGGCGCAATGCGACATACGCTATCAGCAGCAGGAAGCCGCCGGTCAGGTACATCAGGAAAGCGTTTTTGCTTTTTTTGAACTGTTTGAGAAGGACAGCGTTCCAGGCCGCGATCAGGATGACTTTTATCAGGAAGAACGGAGTGAACGGCAGCAGGAACAGCTGCCCGATTTTGATCCAGCGCATGCGCGGGCTGAGCACCCGGTACAGCTCATCGTTGTAGGCCAGGAAACCCTGCACGCCCTGCACCAAAGCCGGCACTCCGACATAGAGCGCCAGGCCGGCCAGCAGGGCGGCCAGAGTGACGGCTGCGGCGAGGGTGTAGGCCAGGAAGGCGTGCAGCCCTCTTCTGCAGTGCTCCTGCGGCTCCAGGTTACGGAACAGCACGAGCACGATCGCCGCGTTAAGGATGAAAAGCGCCAGGGCGGAGGGATAGGCGAACACGGCCAGGCCGTGGGCTGCGCCGGCTGCGGCCAGCAGAGCCATTCTGCGCCGGCCGGAAGAGAGTGTCGCCCCGAACACCAGAAAGCAGCCTGCCGTGGCCAGGCTGTAGTGCAAGCTGTTGTAGCTGAAAGTGTAAAGCGAGTAGGGCGCGAACACGGCCAGGGGCAGGGCCAGGAGCAGGGCTTTGAAACCCAGCGGCCGCCTGAGCAGGCAGTAAAGCAGCATGCCGAACAGTATGTTGTAACAGAAAAACATCAGGCGCATGAAAAGAATCAGGCCACTGAAATCCCCTTGGAACGCCCGGTAGGCCATGACAAGAGGGGTGTAGAGGATGGCGCTGGTCTGGTGGGCGTCCCAGTTGTCGCGGAAGGGGAGGTTGCCGTTGGCAAAGACAGAGGCCAGGGCGGCATAGTATGCTTCATCGGTCAGATCGACTCCAAAAAACAGCCGGACAAAGCAGGCTGCAAGCGCGGTCGCGACCAGGGCCCAGACCAGCAGTCTTTCCCCAGGGCTGGCGGCAGCGCTTTCTTCCGCGATCAGACTCATTGTCTTTTCCTGCAATAATATTGGGGGTCGGATCAATTTCCCGGGGTTGGGCCCTACTCGAAAAACTCCTGCCGGAACGCGATGCGCAGCACCGTGCCCACTGAGGGCGTGCCGGGCGGCAGCTTGTTGAAGTCCAGGAAATTTAAATCAAAGGCCCAGTTGCGGGTGGGGGCGTTGTAGACCGGGTTGCCGTAGACCCAGGCCCCGACCGCGTTGTCGCTCAGGTAGAGGTTGACGAACGAGCCGGTGATGTTGCAGTTGGCGCTGTTCCAGTTCTCCAGGAAACGGGGGAAATTCTCCAGCCCGCCGTTGTACTGCGCGGTGTTCTGCGTGTCCCCGCTCAGGATCGCCACGTTGTAGGTGCTGGCGCTGCCGGCGTTGGGAGAGGCGTTGGTGTTGTGGTTGGCGGCGTTGGTCCAGGAGCCCGAGAGCAGGTTCACGGCGTCGGCGATCACGGCCGAGGGTTTCCAGTTGGTGGTGTTGTAGTTGCCCTGGATGTAGATCGCGTTGTCGGAGGCCACGGTCATTGCAGCGGGCAGAGTGCCGGCGTTATAAAGCTGGACCCCCTTGTGACGGCCGGCCTGCTCCTGGACCGAAACATACACCACCCCGGCGCCCAGGTCGGCCACGTTGAGCTTGGAGACATCGATGCGCACCAGGTCGGTCCACTGCTGCTCGCGGTCGTCGTAGAACGCATCGTAGGCCGTACTCACCGCGGTGGGGTCGACCAGGACCTTGCCCGCGCCGTTTCTGTCCAGGATAGTGACCGTTGAGAGGGCCGAGTTGGCGTAGATGCGCAGGTCGGCTTTCCAGTCCAGCTTTTCGCTCTTGAGCGCCACCCCGTCGGCCCCGTCCCGCCGCTTGATGATCTGGATCGGCGGGATGGTGCGTGGGATCGGCATGCCCAGTGGGGTGACATTGTGCGCCCGCGTGCGCAGCCGTCCCTGGAAATCCGTGGTCGTGCGCTGCACCCAGCCGGCGTCGTTGCCCACGTAGTTCTGGCTGTCGTAGGTCAGGGCCAGCAACGTTGCGTCCGGCCGCTCGATGGAGATCGCACCGCCGAAAGTCTCGTGGTTCCAGATGCGGAAACGGTAGAGGTCGCCGGCGGCGGTGATGTTTCGGTGGAAAGTGGTGGTGGCGCTGGTGCCCAGGAACAGCGAGGCGTTGGTGTGCACCCGCCCGATGAAATCCATCGCCGCGCCGTTGTGGATCTCCAGGCTGTCGTCGTAGAACACGCCGAACTGGAAGATCGGTATCTGCAGGCCCTCCACCTGCACCACGATCGAGTAGCGGCTGTTGCCCGTACCCACCACGCGCGAGGTGATCGTGATCGGCTGGTTGAGGCTGAGCATGCCCATGTAGGGGCCGCTGTCCACGGTGTCCACGTAGGCGGCGGCGGAGCGGACCACCGTGAACTGCTCGAAAGTGAAATTGTCGATCGTGGGCGGGACAATCGTGGCCAGCTCGGCGTCCGTGACCGTGCCCTGGCCGTCCAGCAGGCTCTGGATGTCGGAGAGGGCTTTTTCCACCCCGGCCTCGGCGGCGTAGAACGCGCGGCTGTTCTGGTAGTAGTTGCCGGCCAGTTGCATGTCGATGGAGCTGATCACCACCGCGCCGATAGCGAGCATGGTCAGGGCGGTGAGAAGCAGCATCATGGTGATCAGGGCCACGCCCCGGCGGTCGGCCAGCCGGCTGCCTTGAACGCGCCGCCGAAGCGCTGCATCCAACGCTTTCCAGCCCTTCATGGCGCCTCCTCTAATAGATGATGTTCCGCGGGGCGATCATGGTGCCGAACGCCTGGCGCCAGTAGTGGTCGCCCTCCTGGTAGCGCGAGTCGGCACGGGAGCTGCGCGCGGTCAGGCTGACCTTTATCGCCCGCAGGTCCATCGAGTCGTTGCTGTTGTCGCCGTCCGCATCGTTGGCCACCGCGGCCGTGTCCCCGTCCTCGAACACTATCGTGGCCTGGAGGTTCTCGATGTCCTCGGCCACGGTGCCCAGGCTGGTTCCGCCGCTGAACTTGACCAGCTTCGGGTGGGCGGCATCCGTGCGGTCCACGGTGATCGAGCGGATCGTCACCCGTGTGATTATCGCCGTGGCCGGGTCATAGGCCTTGGCCAGGCCGGACGGGGTGTTCACCCCCCGCGGCGGCACGAACACGACCGTTTTGGAGGGCACGTTGATACTGGTCACCTCGATGACATTGAAATCCACCTCATCGAATATGATGAGCTGGTCGCCCACCACCAGGTCGCCCACGTCCGAGTCGCTGGAGAGCTTGAGGCTGTTGGCGCTGGCGTTGGGCGGCGGGCTGGTGGCGAAACGCAGGTGGATCGCGGTCTGGGGCACGTAGAGGAACGTGATCGTGTCGGGCAGAGTCGCGCCGCCGTTACGCACCTGCACCGCGGAGAACAGCCCGGGCAGCCCGGTGCCGGCGTTCATGGCCTCGCGCTCGACCTCGTCCAGGCCGATCCGGCCGTTGAGGTTCATCTCCTGGCGCAGGCTCTCGCTGCTGTAGGAGCGGTTCTGGTTGATCAGGAGGTTGATGAACGCGCCCACGATCAGCATGGTGATGGTCAGGCCGATCAGCATCTCGATCAGGCTGAAACCCGGCGCAGCTTTGTCCAGGCGTGGGCGCATCGTGCTCGGTCCGGGTCAGGGGTAGATGATCGTGGTGATCACCGCCCGCTTGAGAGTGTCGCTCAGGCTGGGGCTGAAAAACACGGCCACGCTCACGGTCTTGGTGTTGTAGCCGGCGGCGTTCTCGGTCACCGTGGTCACCCGGGTGAACTTGCCGCCCGTGGCGGCGCCGTTCTGATCCAGGCTGCTCTCGGTCTGGCTGTGCACCTGGGTGTAGTCGGTCAGCTTGATCTGCTCGATTTTCTGGCGCGCCAGGGCGGTGGCGATCGAGATGTCGGTGGCGGCGCGGTTGGTGCGCATGACATTGGCCAGCATGCCGGCCAGGGCCAGAAGGCCCACCGCGCCGATCATCAGCGCCAGCATCACCTCCACCAGCGAAAAGCCCCGCCGGTCGGACAGGTATCGCGCCCTCACTTCCATTGCCCACTCTCCCAGCGCCACAGACGCACGCTGCCCAGGTTGCCCACGGTTATGGCGTAGTTGGAGCCGGAGGGCCCGCACAGGTACACGGCTCCGGGAGCGGTGGCCTCGCCGCGGGAGCTGAACCCCACCCGGTCGGCGCCGCCGAAATCGACCCCGTCCCCCGGAAGGGTGCGGCCCTCCGGGCCGCCGGCCACGCCGCTCGCACCGAAACGCGCATCCCGCGAGATACGCCAGCCGCGGATGCCGGCCTTGGACTCCGGCATGGCCAGGCGCACGCTGTCGATCTCGCCCGTGCCGCGCGTCTGGTTGCCGTCCATGTCCAGCCACATGGTGTAGAAACTGTCGGCCGGGGTAAGGCCGGCGGGCGCGAAATCGATGAAGCAGCGGCGGTTGCCGTTGATCGCCTTGAGCCGCGCGGTCTGGAACGAGACCGCCACCTGGCGCGCACTGTTTTTCAGCCGCACCTCCTGGATGAAATACGAAAAGCGCGGCGCGCCCGCAGTGATGACTATGGCCAGGATCGTGATGACCAGCATCAGCTCGATTATGGTGAATCCGCGCTCGGCGTGCATCGGCGTTCTGTCCGCAGTAGTTGAGCCGCCCGGTTTTGCCGGAAACCATCCTGAATTAAGGAAATTAGAAATCTCCATTCTGCTTTCACCGAAACGAAAACAGAAGGCGTCTTTGAGATTCCTTGTCACAAGGAAAACCGGCAGAAAAGAATAAAACCTTTCCCTTTTTGATTTTACCAGCTTTGCCGCCGTAGAGTCAATCTCAATAGCGCCCAGAAAAAAAAAGGAGGACACAATCCCCTGGCCGAATTGTTCTCGCAGGAAGATCTGTGTCCTCCCGTCACGCGGGAAGAACCGTACTGGCTGTTACTCGACCAGTGAGGCCGGGGTGACCGCGCCTGTCTTGAGGTTCACCTGAGCCTTGGTGCTCTCGGTGATCTTGGTGTTGTCGATGGTCAGGACA
Source organism: bacterium (assembly GCA_021372515.1). Classification (NCBI taxonomy): domain Bacteria; species bacterium. Next base: position 28,128 of record JAJFUG010000204.1, on the reverse strand, counting down.
CTGCCGTTGATGGTCAGTTTCATGTTGTTGACCGTGGCGGCGATATCGGGATTGATCTTTTGCAACTGGCTGATCTTGGTCGGAGCGGCGCCGTCGATACGTGAGGTGCTGTAGCTGAGGGCCGCTGTCTTGACCGCCTCGGCCATGGTGTTGGAATGCGCCAGGTAGGCCGAGTCCTTAGCCCCGGTGAACTTGGAGATCAGGATCGTTGCCAGGATGCCGATAATCACCACCACGATCAGCAGTTCGATCAGGGTGAAACCCTGGTTGGAACGGATTTTTGTCATATGAACTCCTTGGTTGGGGTTAAGGGGCGCAAAAACCACGTCTATGGATAAAGCAATTCTCAGACCATTTTCAATCCCGTTCCGCGAGCCTTGATCCACGGGCGGTAGAGACGGAGACCGCTCTTTCAGTCTGAAAAAATTCTATCACAGCCGCGTGCATTTTGAAAGAAAAATTGGATTTTGCATTTCAGCCACTGGATTTTCGGGCTTTTTTAGCTGTATTTGTCAAGACAACAGGATTTCGGGACCCTCTTTGGCCGGAGTTTCGGCTGAAAGCGGCACAGTCGGCGGCGAATGGCGCATATCCCCAGGCTGGAAAAATGCCGGGCGAACACAAGGTTCGCCCCTACGAAAGGCGAGGCCTTCTGGTGTAGGGGCACGGCATGCCGTGCCCGATTTAAAGGAATAAATCCCCATCGATCCCCCTTGCCAAAGGGGGAGGCGCTTGAGCCTGACTCTCGCGAAGGTCCGTTCATGCTGGATGGCGACTGCCCTGAGCGAAACAACCGGTTGCTCTCAATCCCCCAGGGCTTTGCGCAGCGTGGTGGCATCCACAGTCTGGCCGGAGGCGCCCAGGCGTTCGAGGATCACCAGGCGCTGCATGGCCGGCCCGAGCGGATCGTCCGGGAATTCCCGCGCGTAGCGGGCGAACCAGGCCGCCGCCCGGTCGAACGCACCGGCATCCAGGGCGGCCTGCCCGGCCCGCTGAAAAAGGATCGCTCGGTCGGGGGCCGACGGGTCGGTGTCGGCCTCACGCAACTGGAGGGCCAGATCGAACTGCGCCTCGGCCCGGGGGTAGTCCTCCAGGCGGCAGAGGATGTCCCCCAGGTCGAAACGGTGCAGGCTGCGCGTGGGCTCCAACTCGGTCAAGGCGGTCTTGATCGCCAGCGAGAGCGAGAAATCCGGCGGGTGCACGAACGAGGCGGCGCTGCGCTCATCCAGGGCCAGGGCCACCGGGAAGCGCAGGTTGAGCATCCCGGCTGCGCTCAGCGCGGCGGTGGCGTTGAGGCTGTCCAGCACAGCCGCGGCCTCGGCGTATTTCTTCCGCCCGGTCAACAGGCGGGCCATGAGCTCCAGGGCCTCGGGGTCGCGCGGCTCCAGGGCCAGGGCATCCTGCAGCGCCGCGTACATCATTCCGGTGTAGCCGCTGCGGCTCTGGTAGCGCGCCAGACCCAGGAAATCCTTCACCTGCGGCGTGTGATCTTTCAACCATTGCCGTAGAAGTGTGGAGCCCTGCGGGCTCAGGCGGTCCCGCTCGGGCAGGACCACCCGCTCGGCCAGGAAAAACCCGCGCGGGGCCAGGTACTCCACCCGCGGGAAATTGTCCGTGTTGAGCGGCCCGATCCCGGCCCAGCGCCGGAGGGCCGGGTTGTCGAACACCTGGGTGGTGAGCAGGACAAACGGCCGCTCCAGGCCGATGGCTTTCAAATCCGCGGCCACCTCCGGCTGCGCCATCCGCCGCTGGAGGTCCGCGAAATCCACACTCAGCGGCCCGGCCGTGCCGATAAGCAGCAGGTCGTTATTCTCCACCGAGCTGAACGCCACGGCCTGGGGGAAAGCCTCGAGGAACGTGCGCAGGATGGTCTTCAGCACGCCCTCCTCCATCTCGTACAGGTGTATCCACTGGCAGAACACGCCCTCGGCGGTCAGGCGGGCGCGGCAGCAGGAGTAGAATTCGCGGGTGTAGAGGTTGCCGATCCCGGCGATCCAGGGGTTGGAGGGCTCGCTGGTGATGACCTCGAACTGTTCCGGCCCGCGGAACACGAACTCGCGTCCGTCCTCCACCACGGTGCGCACCCGCGGGTCCTCCCAGTAGCGGCGGTTCCAGGGGGCGAACAGACGGCTCGCTTCGAGCACCTCGGGTGAAATCTCCACGCAGACAAGCTGTTGCAGCTCGGGGTGGGCCAGGGCCGCGCCACAAGTCACGCCGCTGCCCGCGCCGATCACCAGCACCCGCCGCGGGGCCGGGTGCAGCAGCATGGGAAGGTGCGCCTGCAGCAGCTGGGTCGGCATGTCCAGCCCGGTGGAGGCGTCGGTCTTGCCGTTCACGGTCAGCGAGGTGAGCGAGTCGCTGCGCTCCACCGTGACCACCGCCGAGACGCCCTCACGGTAGAACAGCAGCTCGCGGCGGCTGGCTGCGGCCAGGTGCGCGGCGGCATCCGCGCCCACGGAATGGATACGGTAGACCCCGCTGGTGAGCAGCTGCCGGTCCCAGCCTGGGGCGAGGCCCAGGTAAAGAGCGGCCCCGGCCGCGCTGACTATCAGCGCCCGGCGTGCGAGCTGACGGCGCTCCGGGCCCAGGGCAAGAAGGATTGTCGCTCCGGCCAACAGGTTCAGCGTCACCGCAGTCTCCAGGGTGGCCTTGAGGCCCAAAAGCGGAATGAGCGCCAGCCCGCCCAGCGCCGCGCCCAGGATATTGCCCGCCGTGTTCAGGGCGTAGACATTCCCGATCCGCCCGGCCAGGCCGCGTGTCGAGAGCGCGGCCAGACGGCTCACCAGGGGGAAACCCATCCCGAACAGGGTGGTGGGCACGAGCATCACGCCCAGGCAGACTACGTATTTAAAGATTTCGTGCGCCCCGTAGCCGAAATTGATCGCGGCCCGGCTGGCCAGGAAAAACAGGGGCAGACGGCTGTAGGTGGGGAGCATGGCCAGCACGGCCAGGCCGATCCCGGTCTGGCAGAGGCCGAACAGGGCCGCGGCGCTGCGGATACGCGTCATAAAGCGGGCCACGAGCAGGCTGCCCAGGGCGATCCCGCTGATGAACGCCGCCACCATCAGGGCGAACGAGTAGGTGGAGGAGCCCAGCACCAGCGAGAGCAGACGCACCCAGGCCACCTGGTAGAGCATGGCGGTGAGCCCGCTGACAAAGATTCCGGCCAGGGCCCAGCGCAGGCCGGCCTCCGGCGCGGAGGCCGGCTCCATGTCCGCCGGGTCCTCGGCGACAGCGGCGGCTTCGGCCGGGCTTTCCGGCGGACGGTCCGCGCGGGTGCGCAGAGCCAGGGCGCCCACCCCGGCCGCGATATTGAGCGCGGCGGCCGCGGCGTAGCTGAACGAGACCCCGAAGCCCGGCACCAGCCAGAAAGCCACAGTCAGGGCGCCCGCCACCGCACCCAGGCAGTTGATGAAATAGAGGCTGCCGGTCACCTGTCCCACCCGCCGCAGCTCGCCGCCCAGTCGCTTTATCAGCACGGGCAGGGTGCCGCCCATCAGGATCGCGGGCAGAAGCAGGATCAGAAAGGCCAGGCCGAACTTGAGCGTCAGGGTGGCCGCCCGGCCCGGGTCGAACGCGCGGTAAATGGCGAGTAAAAGGCTGTCCTGGGCCGCCAGGATGCGCTCGAAGCCCAGGCAGTAGACCCCCACGCCGATCTCCATCCAGCCGTAGAGCGTAAGGCCCGAGACGCGGCCCTCCAGTCGGTCGGCAAGACGGCCCAGGTAGCGGCTGCCCAGGGCCAGACCGCCCATGAACGCGCTCAGCACCAGGGTTGTGGCGTAGGTCGTGTTGCCGAACGAGAGCCCGAAACGGCGGGTCCAGAGGACCTCGTACACCAGGCCCGAGAATCCGGAGAGGAAAAACAGGATGTGCAGGATCAGCGACAGATGGGAACGGCCGGGTTCAGCAGTGTGTCTCATCGTTGCGCCCCGTGGCATAAGGGAGACAGCACGCGACAAGCCGTCTGGGGAAGCTTGTCCCCTGGCGGGGGACAGGGCCGGAGGCCGGAGCCCTCAGCGGTAGAACTCCTTGTACTCTGCGCTCGGTTCGATATCCATATAGAGGCACAGCTCGATCCCGTTCGGGTCGCGCAGGCTGAAACTGCGGTCGCCCCAGGGATGGTCCTCGGGTGCGCTCAGGCCGCTCAGTCCCAGCCCGGTCAGCCGACGGTATTCGGCGTCCACGTCCTGCACCTGGAAGTTCAGGGTCAGGCCGGACGGGTTCAACACCGGAGTCTGCTCACCGCGGGGAGACATGAACGCCACGCTCGCGGCCGGGCTGCCGAACAGAAGATGGATGTACCAGCCGCAGTCGAAAGCGACCCGCGCCCCCAGGCAGCGGACATAGAAATCCCGGCATTCGTCGATCCTGTCACTGGTGATGGCCGGGCAAAGGCTCTCGGCGAGCATGATAGCGTTTTGTCCTTGCGGTGGATGGTCGTGGCCTCGGTGGGCCGCGCGGACGATCCGGTCATTCCGCGCGGCCCGGTCCGGGATAGAACAGGTCTCAGATCTGGCTCATCAGCACGCGCTTGCAGGCCTTGACTCCCTCGTTCTCGTCCTTGGGGACATCGCCCTCGAACTCGATGCCGATGAAACCGTGGTAGCCGCCTTTCAGGACAACCTGGGTCATGCGCCGCAGGTCGAACTCGGGGTGGCTGTCATCCGGCCCGAAGTTGTGGCACTTGGCGCTCATGGCCTTGGCGTAGGGCAGCATTTTCTCCACGGCCGCGTACTTGTCCACGCCCTCCGGGAAATTGCCCCAGTCGGGCAGCAGGCCCATCAGCGGGTGGTCGACGGCCTTGACCAGCGGGATGAGGTTGTCCGGGTCGGAGGAGTAGCCGCCGTGGTTTTCGATCGTGATCTCGATCCCGGATTCCTGGGCGTAGTCGCAAAGGGCGCGGAAACTCTCGCTGGCGTTCTTGACCAGCTCGGCAGCCGGGAGCTTGCTGTTCCAGCCGCCGGCGTTGCAGCGGATGGCGTGGCAGCCCAGGTAATGGGCGATGTCCACCCACTTGCGGTGGTTGATCGCGGCCTGCATGCGCTCGGACTTGTCGGGGCTCGACATGTCGCCCTCGCCGTCGCACATGATCAGCACCAGGGTGACGTTGTGGTCGGAGGCCTGCTTTTTCAGGTCGTTGAGGTAATCGATGCGGGGCAGCTCGAAGAAGCTGTTGACGAACTCGACGCCGTCGATGTCGAAGCGCTCGCGGGCGATCCGGGGCAGGTCGATGTTCTTCCAGTCCTTGCCGAACGTGCGGTGCAGCGACCAGGCGGCCAGTGAAATCTTGAACTTGGGCTCCGCGCCGGCGGCCGCCGCCTCCAGGGCCGTGGGACTCAAAGCGCCGGAAGTGGCCAGGGCCGCTCCGCCCAGGGCCAGCGATGTGCCGATGAAATTCCTGCGTGTGATCGATTCCATTTTCCGTGCCTCCCACCTCAGGGTTATTATGAAAAACGCTTCCTACAGCTTTCAGACGGTCTTGTCCAAAGTCGCCGCCGCCACCGCCCGTCGTCGCCGCAACTGCCTGCCCACAGCGATCTGCAGGCCGGCCAGGAGCAGGCAGAGCACCAGGGCCACGCGCATCCCGGTCCCGAAGGAGAAATTGCGCGCCACCCGTCCCACTGCCGGGGTCAGGATGGTCTGGCCCAGAGTGCCAGCGGCGATCACTACCGAAAAGATAGTGCCGGTGTAGCGCTTGAACACGCTGCCGGTGGTCCCCAGGCTGCTGGGAAAGATCGGCGCGAAACACATCCCGGTCAGCCAGAGCGAGGCGCAGGCCACGGCCAGGTTGGGGGCGTGGCTGAACCCGGCCAGGCCCAGGCAGGCCCCCAGGCAGGCCCAGATCACCAGGGTCTGGCTGGGGACCCGCCGCAGAACGGTCCCGGCCACGCTGCGCCCAAGGGCCAGGGAACCCCAGTAGCCGGATAGGATCAACTGGTCGTGCGGCGCGCCCACTCCCCAGAGCGCCCGGACCGTGGGACGGCTCCAGGCGCCCAGGCATGACTCCAGCCCCACGTAGAGGAAAAAGCAAAGGGCCAGTTGAATCACCAGAGGGTCGGACAGGGCCTTACCGCTTTCGGCCAGACGGAAACGCGCTCCCTCGCGCGGCAGAGGAAAAGTTGTGAACCCGAACAAAACCGCCGGTATCATACAGCACAATGTGATCAGCAGGATCAGGGCCGGAAAGCCCAGTTTTGCGACCAGCGCGCCTACGGCGAACGGCAGGCTCACCGCCCCGACCCCGAAGGACATGTTGACCAGGTTGAGCGGCGGGCCGGGGTTTTCCGGGAACAGGTCATCGTTGACCAGGGTGTTGATCCCGCCGGTCAGCATGCCGGCGCCGGCGCCCAGCACGAACATCGCCCCGCCGGCCTGGGCCAGGTTGTGCGCGGCCAGCAGCAACGGCATGGCCCCGCCGGTCAGCAGACAGCCCGCGGTCACCAGAGCTCGCTTGCCGAACCTGTCGATCAACGGTCCGCTGGCGAACAGCACGCTGATCGCCGCGATGCCCAGGGGGAGGAAAAAACCACTTCCCACCCCGGTCACGTCCGTGCCCAGACGGGCGGCGAAAAAATCGAGCGAGGAGCCGATCAGCGAGATCGACAGCCCGTTGCAGAAAAAGCCGAGGCAGGCAGCTACAGTCAGCCGGCCGCGCGTTACATTTCCCATTCTAACCCGTTGTAATAACAAGGTCAATACGCAGCGTGAGCTTCCACCGGCTGAAAGCGCCTGGCGCCTGGACAAGTCCCGGTCTGGACGGCTGTCGCCTCCCGGCTGCCGCATCCCGGGATTCCGGCACAAGATATCTTTCCCGCAAATGACTGTCAAGCCGGGTGAAGTCAGGAACGAAGATCCGTTGCCGGCGGCGGACTGTCCGGCGAAGTATAAGTCGTTTGGGATAGATGTATTACATGACCGCGGCGGGCGTGGAGCAGTGCCCTCCCGGGGGGGGAAATCCGGCCCGGGCGATTGGTATTGTTAAAAATCTAATGCGCTGGCAGGTATCTGCTTAGACAGAAAATTTTCTTGCGTGGTGAAAGGAAGGCTCATAGATTGCAAAATATTCGGTTTCAAACCGGTTCCTCAGTTAATATGACTTTTCCCGCTAATCCAGGCACTTCTGTAAAAAGACATTTCACAATTCAACAAGGGGAACTTCGAGTGTCCAACGTGGCAGAAGTGAATTCCAGAGGTTCGGGACTGACCGGGTTGCAGGGTGGCCTGCTTCTTTTCCTGCGCCTGGCGGTCGGCTGGCATTTTCTGTATGAGGGGTATGTGAAAATCGCCTCCTCAGGCTGGACCGCGGCGGGATACCTGACCATAGTGCCGGGTCCGTTTTCCGGGTTGTTCGGCGCACTGGTCAAGAACCCGGCCATGATCGGGTTCGTGGACGCATCGATGAAATACGGTCTGACCGCAGTCGGTCTTCTGCTGGTGCTCGGCCTGTTCACCCGCCTGGCCTCGGTCGGGGCGGCCATTTTCCTGGCGCTGTTCTATCTGTCCAACCCGCCCTGGCTGGGCGTGCATTTCATGGCCGGCGAGGGCAGCTACCTGATCGTGAACAAGAACCTGGTCGAACTGGCCGCGGCCCTGGTGCTGGCGGCATTCCCCTCCGGGCTGGTCCTGGGGTTCGACATGCTGTTCTGCCGGGAATGACATCCGCCTGAACCGAACCTCCGGGGTGCAACGCATGGTTTTGCGCCCCTGAAACTAAAAGGAGACTGATCTGATGGCAGACAAGAAGAATGAAAACGGCGGCGGGATCGGCCGCCGACAGTTCCTCAAGGCCGCGGCTGGAGTGCCGGTGGTCGGGGCTTTCGCCTACAGCGTAAGCCAGAAGAAGGAAGAGGACAAAACCTCGCGCGAGCTGATCCTCAAAGCCTCGGAATCCACCACCGAGGTCCGCCCGATGGTCGACCGCAAGAAAAAGCAGGTGACTGTACCGGCCAGTGCGGCGGGCAAGACCCTCAACATCGGCTTTATCGGCATCGGCGGGCGCGGCTACTCGATCATGCGCTCGGCCGGGTTCATCGCCGAGGAGCTGGACAAGAACGGCATCCCCATGGGCACCAAGGACCAGCCCTCGCTGAATATCCGCTGCACCGCGGTCTGTGATCTGTTCACCCCGCACGTGGATCGCGCTGTAGAGGCCTCCGGCGGCAAGGCCAAGTCCTACCGCACTTACCAGGAGCTGCTGGCCCAGTCGGACGTGGACGCCGTGGTGATCGCCACCCCGGATTTCTACCATGCCCCGATCGCCAAGGCCGCGGCCGAGGCCGGCAAGCACGTGTACGTGGAAAAGTGCATGACCCGCTACATCGAGCAGGCTTTCGAGCTGCGCGACGCGGTCAAGAAAGCCGGGATCATTTTCCAGCTCGGCCACCAGAACCGCAACAGCAACCACTACGATTCGGCCATGGAAGTGGTGGATAAGGGCCTGCTGGGCAAGATCAGCCTGATCCAGTGCTACACCAACCGCAACAGCTTGCAGGGCGCCTGGTACTACGACATCCCCAAGGAAAACGGTCCGATGAGCGCAGCCAGCGGGCCGCGCAACCTGGACTGGGACCAGTATGTCGCCATCACCAACAACGTGCCCTACGATCCCAACCGCTTTTTCCGCTGGCGCTGCTACTGGGACTACGGCACCGGCCTGTCCGGCGACCTTCTGACCCATGAGCTGGACGTGATCAACATGGTGATGCGCATGGGCATCCCCACCACCTGCGTGGCCACCGGCGGCGTGTACTACTTCAAGGAATACGCCTCGATGATGACCGCCCAGGGAGAGCCGATCAGCGCCGACCAGCCGCTGCCCGAGGGCGCCCAGGTGCGCACCGAGGTGCCGGTCTGCCGCCGTGAGGTGCCGGATGTGATGCAGGTGGCCTACGAGTGGCCGGACCGCGACCTGACAGTGGTCTACAACGCCACGCTGGCCAGCGAGTGGGACCGCGGCCAGATTTACATGGGCGATGAGGCCACCATGGACCTGACCAACGGGGTCAACGTGTTCGCCGACCCGCGCAGCAAGCGCTACGCCGCGCAGATCAAGCAGGGCTTGGTCCGCCTGGGCGAGCCGATGATCACTTTCCGCGACATCGCCGGCAAGGGCATCGAGGCGGTCACCTCCGCCACCAGCCAGTGGACCCTGAACAAGGGCCTGCTCTGGACCTTCCAGGACGGCCGCCGTCTGGATGTCACCTACCTGCACGTCAAGAACTGGGTCGACCACATCCGGGCCAACGACACCGACACGATGTGCAACATCGACGACGGGTTCCAGGAGGCGATCACCGCCCATATGGCCACAGAGAGCCTGCTCAAGGGCTGCCGCACCCGCTGGGATGCGGAAAACCAGAAAGTGCTCTACGATTTCAAGCCGGACGAGAAGATCACGGTCTGAGGTCCTGGCCGGAGCAGATAAGTCCGGCGTAAAGTTTTGCCGGTCAAGAGGCTAAGAAAGTCGCGGCGAGGACGGTTGACCCTCGCCGCGACTCGTTTATTCCGGTTTCGGTTTTCTCACCTCAGCCGGCGGGTGGAGAATGAAAAGAATGCGAGTGGCTGTGATGGCCAGCGGTGGGGGAAGCAACCTGCAGCAGCTTCTCGACCGTTTCCCGTTGCGCGAGGGTTCCACCGCCAGCGCCGAGGTCTGCTTGGTCGTGGCCGACCGTCCGGGGATCGGAGCCCTGGAGCGCGCCGCCCGGGCCGCGGTGCCGACCGCGGTGGCGCCGCCCAGGGAGTTCACCTCACCCGAGAGTTTCGGTCAGAGGCTTCTCGAGCTGTTCCGCGAGCACGCCGTGGAATTGATCGTGCTGGCCGGGTACCTCAAGATGGTGCCGGCCAACGTGGTGGCCGCCTATAGCAACCGCATGCTGAACATCCACCCGGCCCTGCTGCCCGCCTTCGGCGGGCGGGGCATGTTCGGGCGCCACGTGCACCAGGCGGTGCTGGAGGCCGGGGTGAAACTGAGCGGCTGCACCGTGCATTTCGTGAACGAGCAGTACGACCGCGGGCCGATCATCGCCCAGCGCGCGGTGCCGGTCTACCATACCGACACGGTGGAGACCCTGGCGGCGCGGGTCCTGGTCCAGGAGCACCGGGTGCTGCCCGAGGCGGTGGACCTGGTGGCGCGTGGGCGTGCGCGGGTGAGCGGCGCTGTGGTCGAGGTGGACGGCGAGGACAATCCACAGGCTTGAACAACCGGAGACCTTCCAGACGGCGAGGGGCGGGATGGAACAGATTAAAATCAGGCGGGCGCTGATCAGCGTCTACGACAAGAGCGGCGTGGTCGAGCTGGCGCAGGTGCTGCGCGGTTTCGGCGCGGAGATACTCTCCACCGGCGGCACGGCCCGTGCCCTGACCGAGGCGGGTGTGGAGATTCGCAGCGTGGACATGTTCACCGGGCACCCGGAGATGCTGGACGGCCGGGTGAAGACCCTGCACCCCAAGGTGCACGCGGCGATCCTGGCCCGGCGCGAGCTGGAATCGCACATGACCCAGTGCCGCGAGATGGGGATCGAGCTGATCGACATGGTGGTGGTGAACCTCTATCCGTTCGAACAGACCGTGGCCCGTGCGGGTATATCCCTGGAGGATGCGGTGGAGCAGATCGACATCGGGGGGCCCACCATGCTGCGCTCCTCGGCCAAGAATTTCCGTTCCGTGGCCGTGCTGACCAATCCGGACCAGTACGCCGAGGTGATCGCCCAGCTCAAGGCCAATGACGGCGCGCTGGATCTGGCGTTGCGTTTCAAGCTGGCCCGCGCGGTGTTCCGCCGCACCAGCGCCTACGACAGCCATATCGTGCAGTACCTGGACGGGATCGACCCCTCAGGGGCGCTGGCCTGAGTCGGCTCGTTGCACGCCTTTCTTGACTGCAACAGGAAATGCATTAAATTTGCAGGGTTAGTGTTACTGACCCTTTTGGATCACAGTCGTCATCAACGCGAGAAACGCCCTATGGCCAAAGACAGCACCGCGCGTAAACCCGCACGCAGCGTGGCCCGGACTGAGGAGCTTTCCAAATCGTTCGGCCAGAAGAACCTGATCCTGTTCCTTGTCGCCCTGATCGTGATCGTGATTGGGCATGTGAGCCTGGGGATGGGTTCGATCACCCTGGCGCCGATCTGCCTGGTGCTGGGTTACTGCGTGCTGGTGCCCCTGGCGATCATTCTCTGACAGAACCAGGGTGCTTAGCTCAGCTGGTCGAGAGCGCCTGCCTTACAAGCAGGAGGTCACTGGTTCGAACCCAGTAGCGCCCACCATATTATTAAATAAGGACTTAGCGGTTATCCGCAAGTCCTTATTTTTGTGTCGTAAAAACAAATTTCCCACCGTATTTCCCACCCGCGGAGGTATAATCAGCCTTCCGGGGTTCTATAGAATCCTTCCCGTCCATCAATTGAAAATTCAGAAATTTTAATTCGCACGTGGAATAAAACGACTTCCCGCACGGTCTACGGTTGAAAGCTCCAGAGATTTGACCCCGCCCCAACGCTCCAGGTGCGAAACTTATCTCAATTATTCGTATGAACCTGATTCTGCTGCCCGTGAGGTCTCTTTCAAGGATCGCTCTGTTCTCTGGTTGTTGACTGGATCATGGGCGTGGTTCTCTCCCGACCATAAGATGTGGCCGGTAAAAACCAGGCCCGGCCGAGCAGGGACGGGGAACCTGTCCACAACAGCGGGGCCAGACATGGCGCGGCATACTCTTAATGGTGTCCACACGTTGAACCAGCTCAAGGCTGCCCGGTTGAACGGCGCGGGCCTGACTGACGGGTTGCAGAGCAGCGACAACAGGCCCGAAAAGCGGGGTTTTTGACCAGCGGTCAAGTGGCGGGGCGTTGGGAATAGCGGGATTCTGGGGGCGCAAATGGCGTTTGACCCCCCTCCTTCATTTTGCACAGGTAAGAATTTTGCTACGCACACGGTCTACGATTGCAAGCCCCAGAGATTTGACCCCGCCCCCCTTGTGCGCTGTCTATTCCAACTTGGCGGGTCAAGTTCCTTATACCTCAAACACCTTCAACACTTCATCGCCGTAGTGATTGATGACCTTGACGGCGATCTTGCCGGTCTCGGGTTTGGCGAACGGACGGCTGACCGTGCTGTAGAGGCTGTTCCAGGCCGCCTCGTCGATTTCGGCCCGCAGCGCCCGCTTGAGCTTGTCGTAAGGCTCCTCGGCCCCGGTGAAATAGGCGTGGCGCGCACGAAGAAACTATCACCGTTGTACTCGGTGTTGCTTAACGCTTCTCGCCCACTCGTTGAACGGATGGTGGAAGTATAAATGGGTTGGCAGGAGGTGCGACTTGTCCTCATACTAAGCGCATTACTTACCATTACCTCGACGGTTGAACATTCCAGCGAAAAGATCGGATCAGTTTTCTAAGATACTTCCAGTTATTTGTAAGATGTTGATACCGGCCAACCACAATACCAGGCGCAATGTTCAATTCATCCGCTACTTCGATAAAACTTGCTTCTGATCGGAGGCTACGGATTGTATCATCGTATCTGCCCGGAATAAGAAATTCTGCTGCAAAACGATCCGCTTCTTGCTCCTCCGGCGCTTCCGAGTTGTCTGCAATGTAGAGGTTTTTCTTATTGTCGTTCAAGACATGCCCGGCTTCATGGAAAAATGAGAACCAAAACTTATCTTCTCCTTTGCCTCGTAAGGTGAGTAGAATCATTGCCTTATTTGCAGAAAGCCATTTGGTCGCGCCATTGAACGGTGCTTTTTTCATCTCAGGAACAGGCACGACCGCAACACCCGATTCAGCACAAAGCCTTTTCATTTCCGGTATAAACACTTCCGGGGACTCTCGTGTTAGAGAGCGGATTGCTTTCAAAGCCTCTTTGAAGGACGCTTTATCAAATGGGTCACATTCGATTGCATGTGCTTTGAGTTCCCCAATACGTAACCAAGCCGAAGTCGGTCCGGGCTGAGATTCGAAACAAGCGGAACGGCGGGCTGCAATGGCAGGTTTTTCCCAAACATCTTTCCATGCCTCCACGCTCACGACACCGTAGAACTTTAGTGTCTCTCGCAGCAACCCTACATCATCCGTCTGTGGCTCAATAAATCCCCTCTCGATCAATTCACTTGTCGGGATTGAATTCAGCCACTCGATGCCCTCTGTTTCCAGCCGTTTTCTTTCTTCGAGTTTGGTCAATTGCTCACGGTATTGGGCTTCCAAATTGTTCCAGAAACGCGCCGGGACACCTGTCACCAGCTCCAGGCTGTTTGCGGTCTCGTGAGTGATCGGCTGATCGCCTTTGAAAATCCGGTTGATCGACTGCACAGTCAGGCCGGTGCGGGTCGCAAGGTCTTTTTGAGTCATGCCCAGCGATTCAATCACTTCCCGAAGGGTCTCACCGGGCGCGACAGCGTAGTCCGGCTCAAACGGATACCTTTTCTCTTCGGTCATTTTGCACCTTTTTTGTGAGGGTCGTATATTTCCAACACCTCAATAGACGTTATTCCGGTCAAGTCTATTCCGCCGTCTTTTTTCCGTGGGACTGGATTTTCCCCAGGGACAAAAATGAGACGATACGGGTGGACGAGATCAACAGAAAACTGTCCGGCCCTGTGTCCTTGATAAGGATGAATGCGTGCTGGTGGAAGGGGGGAAATCTCTGCCAGATTTGTTGCCGCTTTTAATTCCATAAGCCGTTGCTGGAGTTTCTTCACCATCTCTACTCCATAGGCTTTTTGCATTTCTCGACTGTCAGAACAAATCCTCTGCATTTTCTTTGACTTGAAGTATATATCCAATGCCACCTCTTGTCAATACGATTAACATTAAATGTTAATCAAATCAGATAGAATGCAGAATTTTTCTCCGAACGCATACGGTCACTGTCACACCTCAAAAACCTTCAACACCTCATCCCCGTAATGGTTTATGACCTTGACGGCGATCTTGCCCGACTCCGGCTTGGCGAACGGGCGGCTTACAGTGCTGTAAAGGCTGTTCCAGGCCGCCTCGTCAATCTCGGCTCGCAGGGCGCGCTTGAGCTTGTCGTAAGGCTCCTCGGCACCGGTGAAATAGGCATGGCGGACAAAGAAACTCTCGCCGTTGTACTCGGTGTCGATGAACCAGCAGGCAATGTCATCCGTGGAGGAACTGCGAACCTGTCCGGTGGTCGGGTCGTAAACATCCACGCCCTTGATCTCCACCACAAGCTGGCCGTCTTTCTGCCGGGTGATCTCCACGTCCGGCTCGCCGAAGACCATGAACAGGTTGCCCGCGCCTGTCTTCTTGAGCAGTTCATCGCCCATAGCCAGGTCGGGGTTCATCTTGGCCGGGAGCACAGTCAAAGAGCCGTAGCGTTTGGCTTCCTCGGAGACATGCGGGTCAAAGGCAAAGCCGCAGACAATCAGAAGGTCGAAGCCGACACCCTGGACCGCCTCCTTTGCCGCTTCCTTGACCTGTTGCGGGCCGACAGTGCCGTGTTCCGGGCCGATGGAGACAGCCACACGACGGGTCTTGCCGTCTGCATCGGTATAATCGCCAGTGGCGTGAATCCATTTTCCGGCAAAGGGATCGAGACGGTCAAAGGTGAGCCGCTCATCCTTGCGGGTGTTCTGCACTCCGGCTTTCTTGAGGTTGTCCAGGATCATACTGACGAAATCCTGCTGCTTGTGGGCTTCCTGCTCAGTCACAGTGCCGTCCTGGTTCTCGTCCGCAGTGGAGAGCACACGGTGCGGGGAGAGGCTTTCCACGGAGAACGGCCCGCAAACCCGGACGCGCTTGTTGTCCGGGTAAGGTTTATCGTAGAGTTCTACTGTATTTGTATTGCGAAGAACGGCAGCATCGATCTGTTCTCTCGTCAGTCCTTCTCGAATTTCAGGATTATTGGTGATGGATTCAAGCGCAGCACTCAGTACACGTTCATAGATAAAACCTCTTCGGATATCGTTGCTGGTCTTGTATTCGGGAGGTGTTTTACCGGTTAGTTCTTTTTCTTTCTCTATGCCTTCGGGCGAGTCGGCAAGCAGGTAGTAAGTATACTTGGCAGCCATAAGGCGGGTGCGGGCCAGGGCCAGGGCCACCCGGCTGGTGTCGCAGGTAATCCAGCGGCGGCCCCACTGCTCGGCGACATAGGCCGTGGTGCCGCTGCCGCAAGTAGGGTCCAATACCAGATCGCCTGGATCAGTTGTCATCAGAATACAGCGCTCGATTACTTTTGGAGAGGTTTCAACGACGTATTTCTGGTCACGGGCCCCAATAGTATCTCCCCAATCAGTTGTAAGTTTCGAATATTCAGCACCTTCTAAATATAAAACCAAGCGAAGATAATTGCCTTCAGGTTCAATCTGGTTAGCCCAGATTAGTTTATTCATACCCTCTGGAGATGTTGGCCAGCATTGTCCTTCTGCTGGCCACCATTCTTTACCTCTGAACGGGACAGGAAAAACTGCATTTGAATTGAAGGATGCTGGCCAGAGAGATACAAGGCGAAATCTTTTTGCATTTTGAGGCACTTCTTGGCCTTTTTCTATTTGAGCTTTCGTCAGTTTAATACGACTGCCGTCTGACAACTCAAAGTTATTCCAATGGAAATCTTCCTCGTAATTTTGTCTAATTAAAAGCTGACGATATTTTGACCTTGCTACATCTTTATTTTTTGAATACCAAACAATAAAATCTCCCATACGTTCTAAAAATAATCCGCCAAGAGGCATTGTCTTCTTGCGAAATCGTATTATTGCGATGAAATTTTCAGAACCTAAAACCTCATCCAACACGCATCGCACCAGATGTACATTTTCGTCACCGATTTGAACAAAGATACTTCCAGTTTCTGTAAGGAGCTCACGGGCCACAACAAGACGATCACGGAGATAAGCAAGAAAAGAGTTGATGCCAAGCTTCCAGGTGTCACGGAAGGCTCTCACCTGTTCGGGCTGTCGGGTAGCATCTTCAGCTTTATCTCCAACATCCCGCTTGCGTGTGCTGACCTGCCAGTTGGAGCCAAACTTGATGCCGTAGGGCGGGTCAAGGTAGATGGTCTGCACCTTGCCCTTGAGACCTTCCTTCTCGGCCAGGGAGGTCATAACCAGCAGGGAGTCGCCGAGTATCAGGCGGTTGGTCCAGTTCTGCTCGTGCTGGTAGAACTCCACCTTCTGCTCAAAGTCCGCCGGGCCGCCGTTGAAATCGGAAAACAAGTCGATCTGACTCCCTCCCGGCTGCTCAATGCGCGGCAGAGCGTTGATGAGCGCTTGGGGTTTGATCTTCTCCTGAATGTAGATCGGCACCACCGGCACGGCCAGGTCTTCGCGGTCCTGCTCATCCTTGCCTTTCCAGACAAGCTGCGGGTCAAGGGAGGGATCGCGCGGGTAGAGCATGGTTTGAGGCCGCTTTTCCTCTTCGGCCACGAAATCGCGCAGCTCCTCGGTCGGGATGTTGACGCGCCGGTCCTTATGGCTTATGGCTTCGATTGGGGTTGAGCTTCTTTTCTTAGCCATTGACGGTTCCCTCTGTCTGTTCCACTGAATGCTTTTTGATAAATCCCCGGATAGTATTCTGTGCGTCCCACGGATCGGACACCTCGATAAAAGCCCAGCGCCCGAACCCGCCGTGGTTGTTGACCGCCGGTATCCAGAGCGAGCGCGCCGTATCGACCTTCGCCACCTTATCCTTGCGTTTTTCGCCGGTCACTTCCGCAATCAGATTGAGCAGGTCATCCGGGCCGTGTCCGTCATCGATGCAGGCGATGAAATCAGGGATATAGTTCTTTTCCTCGCCGTTCAGCGTGTACGGGACAAAGAAGCCGAGGTTATGATTTTTTACGTAGCGGATGACCTCGGTCATATCTTCGAGAGCTTCGGCCATTTTCTGTTCCCATGACTCGGTATCAGCCACCACATGGGAGATATGGCATTTATCCTCACGGGTCGGGTAGACCGGCCGTCCGGTGTCGAAATCCACATACCGTGTTGTGCCGATCTGATCGAAAGGCTGCATGATCGGCTTGAGCGTGGCCGTGCCGTCAGTGGAAGCGACAATCGCCTTGTAAATGCGGTCTGCGGCATCATGGGCGAATTGTATGAGAAGGAGCAGTTGAGGGAAGGTATTGTCCTTGAGCGTGACGCACTCGGCCAGCCAGCTCTTGGTTATGCCGAGTAGCTGCGGGAAGAGCCAGGGCTTGTCATTGCCGTTGTCGTCACGGAAGTATTTTTCAAGAGTCAGTTTCGCCAGGGAAAAAGCCACTTCGTTTATCCGGCAGCGCCTTAAATCATCCAGGGTGTGTATGGCGGTTTCTCCCACGATTGGTGCATTCTCGGTCTTCGTAGGTATATCCTGGGTCGATAGAGCCATACGTGATTCTTCAGTAAAGACAGCCGACAACCTCTCGCCGGACACATCATAGCGATAACCGGCCAGCCGGGGGAAAGTGATCTCGCAGGCAATCCGGCTTTCAAGGGCGCGCACGCGGGTTGTGAGAGGTCCGGGCTTAGGGTCGTTGTTCGAGCCGCTGCACGGAATGAAAGAGAACGGCACGCCATAGACTTCGGCGTACTCAGTTTTGAACCGGCCTTGCTCATTGACGGCGTAGCTCATGCGGCGCAAGGCACGGCCCACCACCTGTTCGCAGAGCAGTTGAGTGCCGAACGCGCGCACGCCGAGGATATGGGTCACGGTGTTGGCGTCCCAGCCCTCGGTGAGCATGGAAACGCTGACCACGCACTTTATATGCTCGCCCAGCTTTCCGGCCTTGCCGACCGTGTTCATCACCTCGCGCAAGAGGTCTTCATCAGTCAGGCTCTCGGCGTCACGACCAGGGAAGCGGATACGGTATTCAGCCTTGAATTCGTCGATCTCGCGGGCGGCGATTTTCTTGAAGTCGGCGCTCATCACCTCACCGGATTCAAGCTGCTGGCTGTCCACCAGGATGGTGTTCGGACGCTGCAACCAGCCGCCACGCTCGTCGTCATTCCGAAAGATCGCCAGTTTCCCGGCCTGCACGATGGTTTTGCCGCTGATCTCTTTTTCCCACCCGGAGATAAAATCAAAGACCATCTTTGAAACATTGGTGTTGTTACAGACCACGATAAAGACGGGCGGAGTGATACCGCGTGCGCGGGCATCCGAGTTCTTTTCCCACTGTTCGTAATGCTTCTCGTAATTGCTGTAGAGACTGTGTAACGCTCCCTCAAGCTCACTTGGGAGTTTTGGCTCGCCGCTGATCTTATCAGTCTTACGGCCTTTTCTGGGTAGGTCTTCACGGATACGCAGCCACAGGTCGCGGTAGGTGGGCTGATCGCCGGTCATGGAATTATCGGCCACCGGCACTCGTGGCACCTTTACAATACCGGCCTCGATAGCATCGATCAGGGAGAAGTCCGATACGACCCACGGGAAGAGCGTGCCCTCAGGATAGCCTGAGCCACGCAAAAAGAAGGGCGTGGCGGAGAGATCGTAGATAACCTTGACACCTATTTTGGCTTTTACGGCTTCGACGCCTGAAATCCAGACGCGGGCTTCTTCCTCGCGGGCTTTGGCCTCCGCTTTTTCATCACCCTTCAGTTGTTCATCCTCTGCATCCGGCCTGCGTCGGTAGCAATGGTGGGCTTCGTCGTTCAGGACGATGATGTTTTTCTTGTTACTCAACTCCCGGCAGACCCGGCGCACCATCTGGTCGGGCGTCTCGGTGAACGGGCTTTGCTCTCCGCCGGACAGTATCGATTTAGTGATTTTCCCGGCGGCCATTTTTTCACGGAGTTGGAAAGAATGAAAATTGGTGATGATTATCTTGGCCTGTCCGAGCTGATCCATGTATTGAACCGGTACTATGTCTCTCAGCCGGTAGTAGTTATCAGGGTCATTAGGTAGCAGCACGCGCAACCGATCCCGTATCGTGATGCCGGGTGTCACGATCAGAAAAGCATCCGAGAAACGGGCATCCTGTGGGTTGGCGCGCTTGTTGAGCATGTGCCAGGCGATGAGCATAGCCATGACAACGGTTTTGCCGGAGCCGGTGGCCATCTTGAAGGCCATGCGCGGCAGGCCGGGATTCGAGGAGTCATTGGCTTTGCGGAGTGCGTTCTCAATCCAGGCATCGCCGTACTTTCCAGCGACTTCCGTTATGTAAATCGCAGTCTGAAGGGCTTCATTCTGGCAGAAGAAAAGCTTTTTCTCGCGGTTCGGATCAATCCAGTAGTCTATCAGGCGTCTTGTGGTGGGCGTGACACCGATATAGCCACCCTTACGCCATATTGTCACCCGGCGGCGGATGTCGTTGACGAGTTTGTTTTCCTCGATGCGGTCTTCTGTCCATTCAGTCCCGACAAAAGCTTTTTGCTCACTGAGTTTTTTCTTGGACTTGGCGATAGGGACGAAATACGAGCTGGTCCGCCGTTCTTCAACGATCTCATCCGTAATCCCTTCATCGTTGAAGCGGAAATGGCGGTTCGGTTCCTCGAAGGGAGAGTTGAGGATTGGGTTTTCGATTACAACTTGGGGCATGGGAGCCTCTATCGGTTGGAGCTTGAAATCATCTGTTTTAGAGCCGGGCTTGTGCCGGTGACAACTGTTCCACATTGAGTTCTGGCATAGGCGCATTTAATCCGCGGCTTGCCACAAGGAGAGTCAATTTCCAGAAATTGCTTATTCCTAATACCGAGGAGGAATTCTGCATTTTATAGTGCAATTTGAATGGGTTTTATCAATAATTTCTGTCTTTATCTCTATTTTGTCTGTGCGCAAATCAGCTATTAACGCTGAATGCCTACGGGGGACAAATCCTAATTGGCCTTGCCCCCCAATAGTGCCCTTTCTGTATATGCGAATATTATCAGGTTCGTTTTCGGGTGCCCAGAAGTTAACGTAATCTCCAATTTCCACTCGTTGAACTTCGTTTTTGTTCGGACTATCAACTTTAAAAGAAAACTCATATGGCGAAGAGCCAGAGGCAGGCAAGCCTAAAAACCATGATAGGAATCCCATTGTGCACCCACGGGTTATAAGGTTAAACCGTATATGGACAGTGGGTATTTCATCTGTTGAAATAATATCACAGTATTCAGTATGTATCAAGAGATTTAAGTTGACGGCCAGGTTTACAGAGAGTATAAATACAGGAGTAAGAGAAATCAACAACCAGTCCCCATGATAATAAATTGCGTGTGTTAGTCGTAGAGTGTTGAACAATTTTCCGGAAAGGTATCAGGAAGTAAAAAAAACTTCCTGCGGCGCGTTTTGAGCAACGAACAACTTATCACTCTTATCATGTATCGCAGTAAGAAGGGATCGTCTGTCCTGGTCAATCCAACGAAGTGACGTGCCGTCACCAAGAGCCAGAGGAAGCGGCTTTATATTTCTACCGCCCAGTGTTCCTGAAAAGGAGGCTGTAAGGTGAATAAGATAATACTTGTGATGATGCTGGGCTTTATGTTCACAACAGATTTAGCTTGGGCAAAAAAACGCCCGCCGGATTGGAACACAGCTACTATGGGAAGCTTAAAGTACCGGGTAGAAAAAATCAATCATTGGACGGGGATATATGAGGGGAAGCTGTGGCTTCGGTTGATGGTTGAGAATAGCGGTGACAGCCTTGTGGTTATCAATCCTTTGCGGTTCAGCGGTATCGACTCGGAGGGAAATCAATCGAGCGTACCCTGGGCGGACACGAATGACAAGCCCAAGCAGTCAGAGGCAGCCTTTGAAATGTCGGAGAGCAATGTAATAAGAACCGGTGTTCTTTATAAATCCATTATGCCGGGTGCAAGGATTCATCTCGGTTTGTATTTCGACCGCGAAGTGGGATTTAAAAAGCCCTTCCAGTTGTATTATGATAGCTCCTTCATCATGGATGTGTCCAAGTAATCGCTCTCCGTTTTTTAACTGAAGGAAGCTTCAGCGGCTCAACTGAAGGAAGCTTCAGTGACAAAATCCTTTTTCACTTTTAGCCACTGAAGAAACATTCAGTGGCCTTCTTGTCCAATTATGGTGTAACGGCCTTGTATGGAGGATATTAACCGGTTTTAATGCTTTCGGCCTCAGCCACTGAAGGAGGCTTCAGCCCTTTTAGATTCTACCATCTCAGCAGTATTTACTTTGCTACTTTTGCCGTTGCCTATTCTGTCGTTTTGTAGTGTCTGCTGCTTTGTCTTTTGGCTTTGCTGTTGACGTTTTCTTGTGTCTGTCCGCTTCTGGTTAAACCGCCTCAGCCCCTCGCTGCCCGCACTGCTTCGGACAGGGCGCTCAGGTGCAGCCTGGAAGTCAGGCTTGCCGTATCGCCTCCAGCGCTCAGACAGGCCGTACAACGTTTCGACCTTGTACAATCCGGCACCCTCACGGGTCCGGTCAATCAAGCCCTTGTCCACGAGCATCTGGATTGCATCGGCAATCGCGCGGCTGCTCCGGTGCAGCTTTTTTTCTGCCTGGGTGTAGGTCATTTTCAGGGCATTGGAATTTTCTATCCTTTTGCAGTCTCGGCCGTTGGGGTTATTCTTCTTGTCATGCTTTCGGGCAAGGACAGCATCAGACAATATGAGGAGATAAACATTCATTGCGGTGCTTGGCAGACTGAGCCAAGCTTCTGATTGCCAAAGTTCATTCCGTAGCATCACAAACCAGCCCCGGCGTTTATTGGGCTTTGCCTCCGGTTGTTCCATTGCCCCTACTCCTCTCGTACGCTCGATCCCCCTTATCCACGTTACCAGTCAGGGAAAGACACTATTTCATTCTTATAGTGAGTTTCGAAACCCGGTGTGCATTTTGTACACCTCCGAACAGTAACACCTCATCCGCCGCCAGCAGTGACACGAGCTTGAAAACACCTGGAGCACGCTGTCAAACTGTCAAGGATCGCCGTTTCGGAGACAACTGGTCCTTTTGCTGGTCTCAGCGCCCTTCCGGTTCAATGCGCCGCGCCTCCACGAATTCCTGTACATCACTCAGCTTGTAGCGCACGCTCCGCCCGATCCGGCAATACGGAATGCCCCGGCAGAGATTACGGTCATTGCGCAAGGTCTGGACGGCCCGCCGGATCATGCGGGAAACTTCCTGTTCGGTAAGAAGCTGCGGTATGTTCGACATAGTAAATCCCCTCGTGAATAGTGGTTAAAAGACGGTCACGAGCAAACTTTAATGCTAATTGAATTGTGAAGTAATGCACGCGGCAGGTCTTTTTTTAAGAAAATTGTACACTATTTCAGCGGGGTCATTGTTGGTCGGATAAGCGGGAAAGCTCTTCTTTAACTTCGGATTCTCTCCTATATGGTGTATTTTCAACATCATAGTTTTTGAGTACCCACTCGATTAGCCGCCGAGGATTTTGTGAGGGGCGATTGCATACTCCCAGCGCTAAGGATACAATTTTATAAAACGGTCCGTCCTGGTATTGAGTAGGTTTTTTTTCAAGTACCAGCATGAAGAGTTTCGCAATATTGAAAACCAGTTGCTCATGCGCTGGAGGTTGGGTAGGATTCAATCGTTTGGTCAAATTTTCTTGGAGCCGGTACAGACCACTTAAAGAAAGGGGTCCATTTATGCTATTAGCGAAGTCGATATAGCTCTGTAAATCAGGCCATTCCTGACTAATACTTGGTTCAGCACCTTTTTTTATTGCATCTTCATCCATTCTAAGTTCATCGGCATATTCAATCGCAAGACGCGCTTCATGGTACTGGATTGCCTGATTTAATGCTCGGAGCATTAAATCGCCGTAATGGTCATACCGCTTTCTATCGTTCATTTGATACCAGCTTGTCCAGATTCCAGCAAATCCCACCTCTAAATCCAGCATTTGAAAGAAATATTCCAACCTCTCTTTTGGAATATTTTTCCAACCCCTCCACTTTTCTCTTTTTTGTGCAACATTTGCCTCAATTTCACACAAAATGGCTTCTCGCAGGGAATGTTCCATATCACGCCCCTTTCTTCTCCGCGTGCTTTTTATCGAGAGATTTCACCGCCTGCTCTACCAACTCTCCGGCCAGATTAGCGGCATTCCGTAGAGCTTCATCACGAAGGTGAGCATATCGTTGCGTCATTTGCGGTGACTTATGAGTCAGCAGCTTTTGCAGAGTGTACATATCCACTTTACCAGAGGAAGCCATCATGGAAGCATAAACATGCCTCAGACCGTGTAGTGCCCGGAAACTATCCGGCAGTCCTGCGGCTTTCTTGATCCGGTTCGCTTCCTTCTTTATATCGACCCGCATGTTCCCACCGCGTCCTGGGAAGACATATTCGGATTCACCCCTACCGGTCTTGTGAAGTTCAAGGAGTTCACGCGCCGCTGAATTCAGAGGAATGGTTTGATCCTGGCCGCCTTTCGGATCGTGCAGCGTGATATTGTCCCGCTGGAAATTCACATCTCCCCACTTTAACCGGAAAAGTTCTCCGCGCCTCATGCCGGTAAAGAGAGCTATCTTCATCAGTCGGGCAACAGTTACGTTTTTGTCGGAGTCCAATAGTTCGACAAGCTTCTTTAATTGCTCCGGTGTTAGGTCTTCAGTCTTGATATTGTTTACCTTTGGTATTTCCACTTCAATGGAGAGGGGGCCGCATAGCTGTTTCCTGTGGCCGAAGTTCACCAGCCGCTTGACCAACTTGAGAATGTAGGCAATCGTCTGATTCGAATAATTCTTTTGAAGTTTGATCCGTAGCCGGTCCAGGTCCAGGGGCACCAGTTCTTCCGGTGTTTTTTCACCCAGCATAGGAGCAATATGTTTCAGGAACATCAATTCATCACTGCGAAGAGATTTGCTTTCAGGCTTGCCCGCCTTGTACGCCTCCCATAGCCGGGAGATTGTAGGACGCGCTTTCTCTGCCTCTTTCTCAGCCCGCTTGACCGCTTCAGTCTCTTTGCGGGAGAGGCGCTTTCCCTCGATCCGTTCGCCCCTAAGCCGAGCCGCTTTAGCAGCCGTCATATCATCAACGAATTGTCGGCCAACTTTCTCCTCTACGACTATGCTTTTTTGTTTGAAACGAATGTAAAAAACCTTTTCTTTTCCGCTGCCTCCGGTCCGTTCAACCAGACGGTAATAAACACCGGGATAATTGGTCTTGATCCGTTTCATTGATTCCCCCTTAAGGCGATAGTAAAACAAATATAATTCCCACCATATTTCCCACCTTTGGGCTAATATAAATGGTTTGCTGAGGTAAAACAAGGGAAGGTAAATCTCTGTAAGGATTCAGTTAGAGTAAGAGGCTGGTATTGTGGGGATACTTAACCTTCCGGTCTTACAAGCAGGAGGTCACTGGTTCGAACCCAGTAGCGCCCACCATATTTTTCAGGCAGTTACGGCGGTTGCCGGCAAGAAAGGCAGGCGGTCATCCCGGTAATCTTGCCAATTCTTGCCAGAACCGGCTGTGTATCGTATCGGGTCCCTGCCGTCATGCGGCAGGGACTTTTTATTGTGACACCACCACCCTGAGCTGTGGCATTACCTCGAGCTTTTTCCCGATCGATCTGTGATCCAGGGTAATGTACCGCTGCGTCGTGGTGATCTATCTGTGACCCGGACAGTGGAAGACAGTCTCCATCCCGGCGCCGTTCTCAATCGCCCAGCTGGAGAAGATCCTCCGCAGGTCGTGGAAGCAGAGCTTCCGGCCGTCTATCGTTGTAAGACCCACCCTCAGGACCGCCCGGTCAAAAGTCTTCCGGATGGTGTGTAGCGGGAGCCAGTATTCGGGTTTATGAATACATAATCCTTGGACCTCGACTCCATAGCTCTTTTGACCACACCCACCGCTGAAACAGTCAGATGATTCGTGGCTTGATCCGGAACCTCTTTTGGACCGGGACGATACTTTTGTCCTCTCCAGAAACCCACTTAATCCCCGATGCTGATCAGCCTGACAGTTCTTCTTTTGCCAATGCCCGGAGCCTCGTAATGATCGATCAGGTTTTCCCGGCACCAGCAGTTGACTATATGTTGACTGGAAAGCAGGACGGATGCCCTCTGGCGAGTGGTGGGAAGATACAGCTCGTTCATGCAAAATGCCATAGGCGGCTTGACTGCTGTCGAGGGTTATCTTTTATCAGGGTGCGGGGCCGACCGATGCCGGTAAACCGTATTCAATCAGAGGCTTTGTGACGAACGATCCGGGTTCCCGGGTCTTCGTACCCCGGCGGCAGGAATTGTTCACCTGAATCGTCCTGAGAGCGGCCAGGCCGGAACGTAAAACGGGCCGACTGCACTCTCCCTATAGTCAGCCCCTCACACTCAGTGGATGATCACGATCTGGGGTCTCAGGCCACCTGCCATCATAGTCACCAGAAAGATCTTTCCCCAGTTTCACTGTCCTCGAACAGCTCCACCTTCTCTCCGGGCCTCAGACGCTCGAAGCTCACTGATACCAGGTTGAGGCAGGTGTACGGGTCCACTCCCCAGCCGTTCTTCATCAGGAGGCCCAGTGAGGAGGTCTCGCTGAATCCCTCCGGAGGAGTGTAGTTCATCCGGAGCACGTTAAGGCCGGTCACCTCTTCCACCTGAAGAACAAGACGCATCTCTCCCGGAGTGCCGATCCAGCCCACCAGGTAGTACTCCAGGCTGGGGTGCTTCCTCTTGGCCCAGGGGGTAGTCCGAATGATCCGCTGGTTACCTTCGGTGGGATGGTTGTAATATATAGTAGATCATAGACATTGCTATTCGTAGCGCAGCGCCTTGACCGGGTCGGCGGTGGCGGCCTTGAACGCCTGGAAACTGACCGTGGCCGCGGCCACGGCCAGGGCAATGGCCCCGGCCAGGACAAAAGTCCAGCCGTCGAGGCTGATCCTGTAGGCGAACCTTTCCAGCCAGCGCGCGGTCATGTACCAGGCCACCGGCCAGGCGATCAGGACAGACAGCCCCAACAGGAGCAGGAATTCGCGCGACAGCAGCAGGATAATGTCACCCACCGAAGCCCCCATCACCTTACGCACCCCGATCTCCTTGGTCCGGCTCTCGGCCGCGAACGAGATCAGCCCCAAAAGGCCGAGGCAGGCGATGAAAACGGCCAGGGCCGAGAAGACCCCGGTCATCCGTCCGATCATCATCTCCGATTCGTACTTGCTGGCAAAATCATCATCCAGGAACGAATAGCTGAACGGCTCCATCGGGCAGTTGCGCGCCCAGAGGTCTTTCAGCCATTCCAGCGTGGCCGGTGTGTTTTCCGGCCTGATTTTTACCGAGACGCATCGCAGGAAATGGTATCCCTGCACGTTCATCGGGTCATAGACAAGCACCAGAGGCTCGATCGCGTGATGCAGTGATTGGAAATTGAAATCCCGCACCACGCCGATGACGGTCCCGGCGGCATCCAGGTAGAACGGCTGGCCCACGGCGGACTGGACTGTCCAGCCGATTTTTTTCACCAGCGATTCGTTCAGGATGAATGAAATACTCGAATCTCCGGCGGCATTCTGGCGGAAATTGCGGCCGGCGAGTAGTTCCAGCCTGTAAAACGGGATGAAATCGAAGTCTACAGCCATATTGGGGACGCTCCATTGCTCTGTGGGAGGTTTCCCCTGGTAATCCAATGCATTCTCGCGAAGCGGATCGCCCAGGCTGGCATTTGCAACCGTGACGCCGGTTACGGACGGGTTCAGCGACAGCTCGTGGCGCAGGGATTCCAATTTTGTCTGCATCTCCCCGTACAGCGGCAGGATCAGCACCTGGTTTTTTTCAAAACCCAGGTTCCGGCTGCGCATGTAATCGATCTGCCTGACCACGAAGAAAGTGTAGGTTATCAGGAGGATTGAGATCGCATACTGCAGTACGATGAACGAACGCCTGAGCCAGAGGCCCCGGCACCCATCTTTCAGGACACCCTTGAGGATTGCCGCCGGCTTGAAAGAAGACAGAAAAAAGGCCGGGTAAATTCCGGCAAAAACACCGGTAAACAGAGCCACTCCAGCCAGTTCCAATAAAAATAACCCGTTGTGCGGATAATCGAAGTCGAAAATATACCCGATATATTCGTTCAGGAAAGGCAGGGACAGCTCGATCAGAGCCAAAGCCAGCACAACGGAGCAGAACGACAGGAACACCGATTCGCCGAGGAACTGCCGGATGAGCTGTGCCCGGCTCGATCCCAGAACCTTGCGCAGGCCCACCTCCCGTGTGCGCCGGGCTGAGCGCGCGGTGGCCAGGTTCATGAAATTGAGGCAGGCGATGACCAGGATCAGCACGGCCACGGCGGAAAAGATTTGCACATAGCTCTTGTCCATCGGATTCCAGTTCATCTGGTAGTTGATCCGGGCCGAGTGCAAGTGGATCTCCCGCAGGGGCTGCAAATAAAAGATGAAATTGTCCGCGAATTCCGGCGAGTACTTCTTCATGAACCCGGGAAGCTTGGCTTCCAGTGCCCGTGGGTCTGTGCCTTTTTTAAGCAGAAGGTAGGTGTTCAAGGCGCAATTGCTGTAATTGTCCAGCCATTCTGCCTTTACCGTACTGAACGACATTAGTGCGTCGAACTGGAAATGCGAGTTGCGTGGGAACTTTTTCACCACGGCCGTGACCTTGCATTCCTGCCCATCGACTGTCTTCAGGTGTTCTCCAACCGGATTGCGGTTTCCGAAAATATGTTGCGCTGTCTCATCAGTCAGCACCAGGCTATTCGGTTCCGAAAGCGAGGATTTCAGATCGCCAGCCAGCGCCTCGAAAGTAAAGATGTCGAAAATCGTGGAATCGACAGTAGAATAACTCTTGATATAAATCGGCTTGCCCTGTTTTTCTATAGTCAGTCTGCCGGTTCCCATAATCCGGCAATAGGCTTCCACTTCCGGGTAGTCGTTCAGCAGGCTCGGCCCCATCGGTGGAGGAGTCAGGCCGACATGCTGCGGGCTTCTGCCACCGAAATTCAGGATGTTGATGACTTTATAAATACGGTCCGCGTTTTTGTGGAAGCCGTCGAAGGAGAGATTAAACTGTACCCAGAGCACAATTACCATGAAAGCGGCTATGCCCACGGCCAGGCCTGCAATGTTTATGGCCGAGTATAACTTGTGCCGCAGAATGTTCCGCAGCGCCACCTTAAGATAGTTGCTAAACACCCAGCACCTCCCGCACGTTCTCGGTCACCACGCGGCCGTCTAACAGGTGCACCGTGCGGTGGCAGTACTCGGCATAGTGCACCGAGTGGGTGACCATCACGATTGTCGTGCCAGCCTTGTTCAGCTCCAGCA